>QNBC01000107.1 GCA_003641665.1 candidate division TA06 bacterium | reverse complement strand
TTTCAACCGTTTTTTCATACGTGTGAAATATTATCATATAAACTTGTTTTAGTCAAACGGAGACAAACAAGAATGGCAGATAGGTCCGCCTGCACTAAAGTTTCGGCGGGCAAGTATAAACATGTTAACCGGTAATAAGTGAAATTCGGGCTTGATAATTTAATCAATTTAATGTATTATATCCAAAATTTTGGAGGTGATATGAAATTCGAACTAAATAAAACCTACTTCGGCTTTAAGCTATTAAGGGAAGAGAAAATAGAGGAAATTAATGCAATAGGAATGATTTTTGAACATGAGAAAAGCGGCGCTCGTCTCATAGCCTTAAAAAATAATGATGATAACAAAGTATTTTCAATTTCATTCAAAACAATACCAAAAGATGATACGGGTGTTGCGCATATACTAGAGCATTCCACACTATGCGGCTCGAGGAAATTTCCAAGCAAAGAACCTTTCCTCGAACTTATAAAAAGTTCACTGAATACATTTTTAAATGCAATGACAAGCCCTGATAAGACAACTTATCCTGTTGCAAGCAGAAATGATAAGGACTTCTTTAACCTTATGGATGTTTATCTTGATGCCGTTTTTTATCCGAATATTTACAAGTACCCGGAAATTTTCATGCAGGAAGGATGGCATTATGAGTTAGAGAACAGAAATGCTCCGATAATCTATAAAGGTGTCGTTTTTAATGAAATGAAGGGAGCTCTTTCATCTCCGGAACGTATTTTGGGAACACTTAACCAAAACTCTCTATTCCCCGACAATACTTACAGATTTAATGCGGGAGGAGATCCGGAATACATTCCCGAACTTACATACGATGAATTTCTCGATTTTCACAGAAAATACTATCATCCGTCCAATAGTTACATTTTACTCTACGGTAACGGAGATATTGAAAAAGAGCTTCGGTTCATAGACGAAAATTATTTGAGCAATTTTGATAAAACCGATGTTGATTCGGCAATAGAGGAGCAGAAACCGTTTGAAACACCCGTTGAAATAAGCGATTTTTACCCCATATCGGCGAAAGAAAATAGTGCGGATAAAACATACCTCAGTATGAATTTTGTTATAGGGAAATCCTATGATTCCCTTCTTAATACCGGAATCAACATTTTGAAATACATCCTGCTCGACAGCTCCGCCGCCCCTCTTAAAAAGGCGCTTATAGACGCAAATATCGGAAAGGATGTGTTCGGAGAATATGAAGATGATATTTTGCAACCTTATTTCAGTATAATTGTGAAAAACTCGAGTGAAGAGAGAAAAGAATTATTTAAAAAGACTGTTTACGACACACTGAAAAGATTGCATGAAAATGGCATAGATAAAGACCTTAAAAAAGCCGCAGTAAATAAAATGGAATTCAAACTGAGGGAGGCGGATTACAGAGGATTACCGAAGGGATTGGTCTATGACTTTGCATTGCTCAAATCCTGGATGAGGGATAAGGAACCATTCGAACAATTGAGATATGAAAAACACCTGAGTTATATAAAGAAAAACATCGATTTCTATTTCGAAAACCTGATTGAAAATTATTTCTTAACGAACAACCATGCATCAGTTATTGTCTTAAATCCCAAAAAGGGTTTGGCAGAAGAAAAGGAGGAGAAAGAAAGAGAAAAACTAAAAAAGATAAAAGAATCACTAACGGAACAGGAAATCGATAAACTGATTGAAGAGACAAAAAAATTAAAGAAAAGACAACAGGAACCGGATTCCGAAGAAGTTCTAAATAAAATTCCTCACCTTGCAATTTCGGATATAGATAAAAAAGCGGAGATTATTCCTTCAATTGAAAAGAAAATCGATAAAACCACTGTTTTACATCAACATCTTAGAACAAACGGCATAATTTATTTTAACATGTTGTTCGATGCTTCTCCCATTGAAATAAATAAGTTACAATACCTGAGTTTATTGGCTGAACTCTTGGGCACTCTTAGCACAAAACAATACACATATGCCGAATTATCAAATCTTACGGATATCAATATGGGAGGTCTTTCTTTTTCTCTCAATTCTTACGGTGATTTCAAAAATAAATCGGAATATCATAAGAAGTTTGTAATTAAATCCAAAACATTAAAAACGAATTTTGCAAAGACCACTGATATTATCGATGAAATCGTAAATAACACATTATTTGATGATAAAAATAGAATTAGAGAGATCATTCGTAAGATAAAATCGCGTATGGAAATGTATATTATGACAAGCGGACATACGATTTCTTCGAGGCGGATTCATTCAAATTTATCACAGAAAGGTATGTTTGATGAACTGACAGGTGGAATTGAGTTTTACAAGTTTATAAGCAATCTTGATAAAAATTTTGATAAAAAATTCGACTCAATCGCTCAAAATCTCGATGAAGTTAAAAATACTATTTTTAACAAAAGAAATCTCTTAATTAGCGTCACCGCAACCGATAATGATTTCAATAGCATAAAGAGCGATATTTCAAAACTAACAGGTAATATAAATGACTTCGGGGCAAAGCCCATTAATACCTTGTTCGATCTAAAGCCTCAAAACGAAGCGCTTTTGACGCCTCTAAACGTTCAATATGTTTCAATGGGCAATAACTACATTGACAGCGGTTTCGAATGGACGGGAAAACTCCTTGTTTTACGCACCATAATTAGCAGAGATTATTTATGGAATAATATACGAGTTATGGGAGGAGCTTACGGTGCATTTGCACATTTTGATAAATACGGAGATTTCTCACTGAGTTCTTACAGGGACCCCAATCTTGCCGAAACAATCGATGTGTATAAAAAATTACCCGACTATATAGAAAAAACCGATTTCACAGAAAACGAGATTACTAAATTCATAATCGGAACCATAGGCATTATGGACTCACCACTTACCCCCTCTATGAAGGGAGATGTTGCCATTACAAGGTATATTGCCGGAATTAGCAATGACGATTTGCAAGAAGACAGAGATGCTGTTCTTTCAACCACTTCTACAGATATAAAAAATTTCGCCGGTATGTTGAAGAATCTTGTTTCATCCGGAAAATACTGTGTAATCGGTAACGAGGGAAAGATAAAAAGCAATTCGGAGATTTTCGACAAACTAACCGTTGTATTTGAATAATGATTAAACTGCCTCGATCCCGGGATCGGGGCGGTTTATCCTCCTAAAGCCAAAACAATAATTGCAATTATACCAAAAGCGAAAGATATGATTTTTTGTTTTGAAAACAGTTCCTTAAACAATAATTTGCTTCCGAGAGCTGAGAGAACTATAATTGATATGTTGACAACAGGAAAAACAACCGTAGCATCAACCTGCTTTAATGCCAAGATAAGAAAAAATGAACTGAGTAAATTCGGAATGGCGAGTATAATTCCGTTGTAAACTTCACTTATCCCCGACTTCCTTTTATAAATCAGAGAAAACAACGCAGAAAATACAGCAGCCCATGAAAATAAAAACATTATAAAAGACAACTCAAATTTCAACGGAAAATTCATTTCAAAATATTTCATGGAGAAGTCCGAAATTCCGGCAAATAAAAACAGTAAAAATATTAATAAAATATCTTTTCTCTTCTCCGCCGGATTATACATCATAAAAATCGAGCAAATAGCGAGTGCAATCCCCACTCCTCTCGTTATACTCAATGATTCTCCGTAGAGAAACACAGACAATGTCACGGGAATTACAAGTGACAATCTCATTGCAAGCGTTGGTAATGAAATATCCGCGCTGTTAATGAGCCTCATATATACAAAAAAATTCATGGCAAATAAAAAACCTACAATGATACTTAAAACAAAAAGGTGTAAATCAAAAAATAACGAATGTCTGATAACGTTAATCAACAAAAGAACAGATGAAATAGTGATATAGTTGTAAAAGAGAACCTTCAATCTATTCAAGTCGGCATTCTCGTTTCTCTTTACGAGGAGCGCTATGGTTACGGAAGACAGAATTGAAAAAATTAAATAAACCATAATTCCTTACTTATCATCAATGTTAATATTTCTAAAACGCCATTTGGTCAAACCAACCATTTTGCTGAAAATAATAAACTTTAAATACGAAACTGCTTCTCCCATCGGTCTTGCATTATACTCCCTGATAAACATAAGGGGAATAATAGCAGACCATCTTGCAACTCCAGTAATAGCAAATAGGATTTGTTCCGGCTCGAAATGCAACACTCCAATTGTCAAGGGTTTAGGGTATAATATGCCGGATAACATAGCAGTTATTGTTATGGCAATTCCTGAGAAAGCTGCCAGAACACCGGAATAGATCTGCTCTCTACCTTTCGGAGCAATGGACAGAACAAAATTCATGGCGATTACACCGACTCCGGACCACATTATACCTGACATAGCAGCTTCGAAATAGATTATATATGCAGATGAAGGTTTAACAAAAACCCACACCATGGGGTTAATTCCACCTAAAATTATGGCAAATTTCATTGCGGTTTTGTTCCCGAACCTATCTACAAATTCCCCCCAATATCTAAGTGAAATAAGAGAAAACAAAGTACTTATTAGACCGTAAATCTGAATTGACGCGAGGGACATACCAAGTTTCTTTATCATAAAGGGTTGCCAAAAAGGAGAAGCGATACCTATGGCAAACATCCACCAAAAATTATATATAAGAAATTTCCTGAAATTCTTATCCTTAAATGCCTCTTTAAACATCTTTCCGAGATTCTGTTTAGCGAAATCATTTCTATTCTCCGGTTGCATCGAAAGAAACCTGACCCCTATCAATCCTAAAACCGTAGATGCTACAAACAGTATCAAAAATACAAAAGGCATACTTAAAGATGGAATATGGTATAATGCGGAAAACATCTTCAAAACAAATCTTGCAAAAGTCCCTGATGGGTTATCGAAAATATCTACATAGAACGATGCCAGGAATGCGACAATAGTTCCGATAACAATGAGATACTGGTTTCTCCTGGAAAAGAATCTCCCTCTGATTCTTACGGGAATCATATCGGAAATCCACGCTATCCATGCATTAGCCGAAATCGATTGTAATGATGCGCTAAAAAAGAAAATTAAGAGAAAGGCATAGACGGCATACTTACTATCATGTATTAATAAAGGAATTAGAGCCATAACAATAACAAGACCTCTCCCTATGGAGGCAAGTGGCAAAACTACGGCTTTTCGCGATTTAAAATGTTTCGTTATTGCCATACCGAACAATTGGAACACATCGGACAGACGACCAATGGATGTCAATATGCCGAAATCAATGGGAGTTGCTCCGAGCATAATTGCAAACTTCGTTATAAAAACACTTCCCGGTCCCGACAAAACAAGGAATATTTGAGCGAACGCTCCTTCTAGTATGGAGTATCGCATCATTTCCCTTACCGCAGATTTTTTTTCTTTATTCTTCTTCATTATTTGGAATTAATTTAAATTTGGAAAAATGTCAAGGTGATTCCTCAATTTTATAGTAGATAGGTATAGAGATATTAACCGCTAATAAGAGAGATGCTGAAACACGTTCAGCATGACAAAGTCAAGTGAAAAATGATATAATTGTTGTGTGAAATGACATCCTTTTTGTCACCCTGAATTTATTTCAGTATTGTTTCATGGTCTCGCATTCCCACTCTATGTCACCCTGAACTTGTTTCAGGGTCTATAAGATTCCGGATCAAGTCCGGAATGACAAAGTCAAGTGAAAAATGATTTTTTCTAATCACCCCGTAACTTCCATACTATAAATCCCATGAATCGCAATTATTGGGTAATCCGAAGCTAACAGATTAATATATGCTCCGAATATTAATATTAAAGCTACAAGATACTTCATATTCTTCATCTCTCCCCTCCAAATCTAATTTTTATACCTACAAATACCCCACTTGTCCCAATTGTAAGCTTTTTACTTTCCCAATCCAATGGTAAGTTGTTTTTATATTCTACTGCATGTCCTATCTGCAGTTTTAAGAAAGGAATTATCTCAAATCTCTTTAATAATATATGTCTTTCCAAACCACAAAATATATCACCTCCCATACACTCTCGCTGTATATAATACGATATATATGCAGAATCACTATATGCATATAAAATTTCCTCAGAATTTGCTATAAAATGATTTATAGAAATACCATAATAGAATGATTTAGTTTTATAGTATTTTATAAATATACCATTGTAATATATCGCCCATTTACTTGACCATTTACTAGTATTATCATAAGCATATTCACTATCTGGAACCTCTAAAGTTAGTCCTTCCCTATTCGTCAGATGTGGCCACCACCCATATTCAAATCCGATACCAAGATGCTTATCAGGCAAGATTATACTTATATTAAATGTATTAAACCAATT
>QNBC01000106.1 GCA_003641665.1 candidate division TA06 bacterium | reverse complement strand
TAGCGAATTTCACAATTTTAATAAGTGCCTTAAACGGGAGTATTCTACTGCCAAAAATTAAAATTTTATTCAAAACACCTGGTATGACTAACAAATCCCCTCTTATCAAACCTTTATATCCGATTTTTGCCACTTTGCTTGGTGACATTCCCGTCCATTTTACCAGTTTTGCCCTTTCCATATGCGATATACTAATAAAATCCGTTTTTGTAAATCCCGGACAAAGAGTAGTTACGGATACACCGCTACCTCTTACCTCTTCAGCAATACCGAGGGAGAAGTTCAATACATAAGATTTTGTTCCAAAATAAACAGCACTGAGTGGTCCCGGCATAAACGCTGCAACAGAAGCAACATTGAGAATTTTACCAGCCCTTTTCTTTAACATTTTTTTAAGAAAAATGTGGGTCAGTTCGGTAAGAACTTCAATATTTAAACAAATTATATTCATATCATTTTCGATACTATCACCAACGAAATTCCCTGATGTACCGAATCCTGCATTATTTATAAGAATATCAATTTTTATATCTCGTTTCTCGATTTCTTTCATTAATATATTTATAGAACCCGGTTTTATAAGATCTAATGGAACGGCTAAAACATCAATACCCCACTGTTTTTCAAAATCGTTCTTTATTTTGTATAAACGATCCGCACTTCTTGCAACGAGAACAAGATTATATCCATCGTTTGCAAACAACTTTGCAAATTCGTAACCAATTCCCTTTGATCCACCTGTAATCAAACACCATTTTGCCATTTAATAAACCTCCTCCTTATGGACATAAATACAATAACATTATTAAAGGCGTTTTTCAAGATTCTTTCGGTTTAACAAGGTAGATAGGTATGAACATATTAACCACCTAATGGAGATAAAAGAGGGGAAAGAGCGAGTGAGCAATAGACAATATCCGGGATGAGCAGTTTAGTAACATATGGTTTTAAATGTCATTTTTATAAATAGATGTGGGCTGTCTTAGAAATCACAATACAATAGATATTATCAGTCCGCTTAAATTTGCAGTCATATGAACAATAAATGCAAAAGTGAAATTGTTATGTTTCTCTTGAAAAAATCCTGCTATCATTCCCAAAAGCATTGCAGAAACTACGATCTGAATTACTAAACTGAAACTTGCACCAGTGCTTACTAATGCAAAATGCATTATTCCAAATAGAACTCCGCTTATTATCACAGGTAAACTAAGTCGTATATTAGAAATATTTATTCCACACGATCTAATAGGCTCTAACATATTTTGTAAAAAACCCCGAAATAGCAATTCTTCACTTAGACTTGCAAAGAAAACAATAAATATTAATTGTTGTAGCACTGACATTGAAGTTGCAGACGGATGATTTTCATTTCCCACTATCATAGAAAATAAATATATAAGGATTGATAAAAGAACCGTTAATCCTATTGGATATATTAGTTGTCTAATTTTCAGTTTACTTATGTTAAATTTAATAATTTGTTTTCTGGAAAATAAAAAGATTAATAAAATTGAAATTATTAAAATTCCAAATTGACTACCTACACCCTCAGGGATAGAAATAGAAAGAGATTTTAATGTTATTTCAATTCCACCTGATATCATTAAAACCAAAAATGTAACGAAGATTCCTAAAAACATTTTCAATATTTTATTCATATTGATTTTCCTTTTTTATGTTTGATTTCCTAAACAGTTGAGTGAAAAATAAATTGTTTTTTCCTTCTTCATTTCATTTAATCTCCCTTCTAAAAATCAACAATTATAATTGCCTAGACAAACTAATACACTTATCTTTTTTATAACACTACTACATACTCTATTCATCTCATAATATCGTTCATGAAAGAGGTTTGTAAAATCAAATTTCTTGATTATCCCTCTTTCTTCTTTAATGCTATAATACTATTTTTATCACAATGAATAACTATGTCAAGTGATTATGGGAAAATATGAGCAGATAAGTATAGACATGTAAACCGGAAAAATAAAATAATCATTAAAACATTTAATACTACGCTATTCTCCTTCATAATATCCATAATGCCTCCTTAAAAATTATACATTTTTTATTATTGTGTAGTTAACTTCTTCTTAATGAATATCAGGTCCATAATGAGGAGTAAAAGAAACAAGGAGTTATTTTTTTTATTTATTTTCATTAAACATTAAATTTTATATTATGTTCACCTCCTATAACCTATTTATTGTTGACACTTAAACTAATTTATGCTATATAGCATAGCTATAATTAATTACTGAGACTATCGGAGGTAATAGATGAAGACGTATGTAGCAAAAAAGGAAGATGTTAAGAAGGATTGGTATCTAATTGATGCCAAGGATAAGGTTCTGGGACGGCTTGCTGTTCAAATAGCTGATATCCTTAAAGGCAAAAATAAGGTGATATATACTCCCCATGTGGATACCGGTGATTTCGTGGTTGTTGTTAATGTGGAGAAAATGCATTTTACAGGCAACAAACTTTTACAAAAAACATATCACCGTCATTCCGGATACATGGGAAACGCCAAAAGCATTACTCTTGAAGAGATGATGACAAAACATCCCGAAAGAGTTTTAATGCACGCCGTTAAGGGAATGCTGCCCAAAAGTAAATTGGGTAGGCAAATGCTAAAAAAATTGAAAGTATACAAGGGTAGCGAACACCCTCATCAAGCACAAACCCCAAAACCCATAAGTTAGGAGGTGTATTACGGAACAGATCAGAGCAACAGGTAGAAGAAAAGAAGCTTCGGTTAGCGTTATCCTCAGATCCGGCAACGGGAAAAGGAAAATAAACGGCAAGAGTTTCGAAGAGTACTTTGGCAGAATGGATTTGATTGTCGATATCGAAAAACCATTCAAACTGACGAATCTCGGTGAAAGCTACGATGTAATAGTCAATGCCAAAGGCGGTGGAATCGCCGGACAGGCCGATGCGATAAAACTCGGAATTGCAAGAGCGTTGATCAAAGAGAATCCTGAACTTAAAAAAGTTCTCAAACAGGCGGGCTTTTTAACCAGGGATCAAAGAGAAAAAGAGAGAAAGAAATACGGGTTGAAGAAAGCGAGAAAAGCTTTCCAATTCTCGAAGAGATAATTTATTTAAAACACACACCGAACTTCGAATGGAGGGGATAGTGCCCAATCGGGTTTACCCTCATGTCGGTGGAGGAAAAACTATAAAATATAGGAGGAAAAATGATAGAAGTCAGCGTTAAGACTTTACTTGAAGCCGGGGCTCATTTCGGGCATCGTACATGGAGATGGAATCCGAAAATGAAGGAATTTATTTACGGGGAAAAGAACGGTATTCATATTATAGATGTGGAAAAAACCTTACAGTATCTCGAAAAAGCTTACGAATTTGTGCGCGATTCCGTAGCAGAGGGTAAAACCGTTCTAATGGTCGGAACGAAGAGACAGGCTAAAGACATAATCAAAGAGAATGCCGAAAGAGCGGGAGCTTATTATGTTACCGAAAGATGGCTCGGTGGAATGCTTACCAACTTCAGAACCATAAAAAAGACCGTTGCAAGAATGATAGATTACGAAAAGATGGAAGAAGACGGTAGAATGGATGAAATTACTAAAAAGGAAGCTCTAAAAATACGAAAAGAAAGAATGAAACTCAATAAATATCTCGATGGCATCCGTGATATGAACAGAATACCGGATATCATGTTTATCATAGATATCAGAAACGAAGAAATCGCTTTCAAAGAAGCCTTGAAACTCGGTATCCCCGTTGTTGCCATAGTTGATACCAATATAGATCCCGACGATGTTGCATATCCCATACCGGGAAATGACGATGCAACTAAATCAATAAAACTTTTCACTTCCGTTATTGCGGCTGCAATAGAGGAAGGAAAAGAAATGAGGGAAAAGAAGCTGGAAAGCGGCACAGAAGAAAAAATGATAGAGGAGCGTAAAGCTGAAGAAGATAAAGCCGATAGAGAAAAAGCGGCAAAAGCGGCTACACATACGAAAAAAACGATACATAAGACCGCAGAGAAAAAAGCAGTAAAGAAGACTCCAGCAAAAAAGACGAAAGAAGAGCCAAAGAAAGAAGCAAAGAGCGTAACGAAAGATGAGAAAAAAGAGGTTAAGTCAGAAAAAAAGACAACGGTAAAAAAAACTACCAAAAAGGCACCTGAAAAGACTAAAAAAACAGAGAAAAAAGCCGCTACAAAGACAACAAAAACCGAGAAGAAAGCAGAGAAAAAGACAACGACAAAAAAAAGTACGGCAAAGAAAACCGAAGAGAAATAAAATAATCGGAGGTAACAATGAAAATAGATGCTGAAAAGATAAAACAATTAAGAAAATCCACAGGAGCCGGATTTCTGGATTGTAAGAAGGCTCTGGAGGAAAACAACGGAGATGTGGAAAAGGCCGCTGAGTTTCTCAGAAAAAAAGGCATTGCAAATGCCGTTAAAAAAATGTCCCGCGAGGCAAATCAGGGAATTATAGAGGCATATATACACCCGGGTGCACAACTCGGCGTTATGGTAGAAATCAATTGTGAAACCGACTTTGTTGCAAGAACTGCTGAATTCAAGGAACTCGCCCATGAGATTGCAATGCACATTGCCATTGCAGATCCGAAATATGTAAAAAGTGAGGATATCCCCGAAGATGTTTTGAAAAAGGAAAAAGAAATCTATGCAGAGCAGATGAAAAACTCCGGCAAACCTGCTAATGTTATTGATAAAATCGTCGAAGGGAAAATCAATAAATTTTACAAAGAGGTGTGTCTTCTCGAGCAACAGTATGCGAGAGATAATTCCATAACGATTCATGATCTTATCAAATCATTTATCGCAAAACTCGGAGAAAACATAACCGTAAGACGGTTTGCAAGATTTAAAATAGGAGAGGAATAATGTCTCGCCCCCGCTATAAGAGAATAGTTCTTAAATTGAGCGGGGAGGTTTTATCGGGAGGTAGGAGCGTAATATCCCCCGATATCGTGAACAAACTCACTGACGAGATAATCGAAATCCACAGTTATGGTATCGATGTAGGTATCGTAATTGGCGGAGGAAATATTGTTCGAGGCGAAGAAGCCGTTGAAAGGCTCGGTATAGAAAGGACCCAGGCTGATTACATGGGTATGCTTGCAACCGTTATAAATTCACTCGCCGTACAAAGCGCCCTCGAGAAAAAGGGCGTTTTTACGAGGGTAATGACTGCCATTCCTATGGCAAATGTGGCCGAATCGTATATAAGGAGAAGGGCAATTCGACATCTCGAAAAGGGAAGGATTGTTATATTCTCATGTGGAACGGGTAATCCCTATTTCTCAACAGATACGGCTGCTGCTCTCCGCGCAATTGAAATCAATGCGGATATAGTCATGAAGGGAACAAAAGTGGATGGTGTTTTTAATGGCGATCCCGTTAAAAATAAAGATGCTGTATTATTACATAAAGTCTCGTACTTACAATTCATAAGAAACGGTTACAGAGCCCTCGATACGACTGCAGTAAGTTTGTGCATGGAAAATAATCTTCCCATCGCTGTTTTTAATCTATACAAGAAAGATAATATGAAAAATATCATTATGGGAAAAGACGTCGGGACAATAATCGACAGTGGAGGTGATAATGAATAAGGAAATTTTGAGAGATGCTAAGGAAAGAATGAAAAAGGCGGTTGAATCGCTGAGATCCGAATTTAGCAAGGTAAGGAGCGGTAGACCAACCATTGGTTTATTCGAAGATATCAAGGTTGACTATTACGGAACACCAACTCCTCTCAATCAGGTGGCAACGATCTCCATTCCCGATGCCACCCTCGTGATTATCCAACCGTGGGATAAATCTCAACTGGCAGCAATAGAAAAAGCCATTCAGGTTGCGAACCTCGGATTTAACCCTACCAACGACGGTAAAGTGATAAGAATATCCATTCCTCCTTTAAGCGAAGAGCGCAGAAAGGAGATCGGTAAAATTGTTAAAAAATACGGAGAAGAAGCAAAAATTGCGATAAGGAACATAAGAAGAGACACAAACGATAAGATAAAAAATCTCGAGAAATCGGGTACCATATCGGAAGATCAAAGGGATCTGGATCTTGAGGAATCACAGAAACTTACCGATGAATTCATCGAAAAAATCGAGAAAATGGTAAATGAAAAAGTAAAGGAAGTGATGGAAGTATAATGGGGGATACGGAAAACGTCATTAACCTTCCCGTTCACGTTGCCATCATAATGGACGGTAACGGTCGTTGGGCAAAAAAGAGGAATTTACCACGTATTGCAGGACACAGAGAAGGGGTTAAGCGAGTAAGAGAAATTGTGGAAGAATCGGGGAAAATCGGTATCAAATATCTGACTCTCTATACCTTTTCAAAGGAAAATTGGAAACGACCGGAGAGTGAAGTCAGTTTTCTAATGAAACTCTTTATTAGAAGCGCTAAAGAACAGTTCAATGACTT
>QNBC01000105.1 GCA_003641665.1 candidate division TA06 bacterium | reverse complement strand
CCCCGTTAATCGGTTTCCCTACCGGTATTCCCCTGCATTTATCGGATTTAATGTACTCATTGAGTTCAATTGTGGATATGGGTTCAATCTCCGTTGATCCATAAAATATTCTAACTTTTTCTATATTCCTTATCGATTTTATACACCTTAATGTAATCGGTCCTCCTCCGGTATAAATCGATCTTACCTGATTCCCGAACCGTTTTTCAAATATTGTTTCAATGTTTTTCGGTGACATAAAAATTCTGCCAACTTTCAATTCATCTATAACTTTTCTATAAATTCCTCCATTTAAAATCTCTCCTCGATAGCTTCTATGCGGAATAACGGATGTAGCTCCTTGAGAGAGATTAAAAAGTATGAGATTGGGAAACGTTACGAAATCCGTCGAATCGAAATCAGGAGGGATTGTTAAAGCAACCTGTTTTAATTGACAATTCAGATCACCGTAACTTCTCACAACCTTCTTTGGAACATCTCCGCTTCCCGTTGTAAATGTTATAATCGCCGCTTCGTTAATATCAACCTCCTCGAATTCCATATCCTCTCGTCTCCGGATTGCCTTTACCAATTTCGGAATCGGGATATATAACAAACTCTTTCCGAAAAATGTAAAAAAACGTAATAATATAAAAAGTTTTCTGTCACATATAACAAAATCAAGCTTTATGTCGTTTATCAACCCACGATACTTCCTTTTCATCATCCACGGTTCAACAAAGACAGCAGTTGCCCCTATTGCCATGATTGCAACTATCGCCGTGTAGAGTTCAAAGGAAAATGGTAATAAAAGCAAAATTCTATCTCCTTTCTTTACTCCTCTTGCCCTAAGGATTTTTATGTATTCATTCACATACCATCCAAACTCTCCGTATGTTAACGATTTGTATACAATTCTATTTGAAAATCGCTTGAAATCCGGTTGAATGAGAGCATTGTCATCGTGGAATTTTTTGCATACCGTATTAAGTAATTCCGCAGGATTGTTAAATTTCTTTGCCATAAAGGCTATACTCCCTGTAAATTTCTCCAAATGTTTCCGAAAATCTTTTTGTCGATATAGATTCACTCATATAAGCATGAATCAGCTCTTTAATCCCGAATCTTACGGCTCTGCGATATAGATCATATGTTAATAAAGCTCCAACTCCTGCATTCGAATATGCTTTTTTAACCGCAATTGTTTTAACTATCCATCTATTCTCTTTATATTTATCCTCTACAGCAAACAAATAGCCGACATTTTTATCATTGATTTTTGCAATCATCAATTTCACCCCAATATTATTGTTAATTAACGGTTTGTAAATGTTACGAAATTCGTCGAAATCGATACTCTCATATAAAAACGCATTGGAGAAGGCATTATCCGTTATCTCATATAGCTCTTTCAATAATCTCATATCCGGTTTTGATATTTCTTTTTTAATGACTTCAATGTTTTGCTTTTTTGCCCTTAATGCAAAACTTTCCAGTCGATGTATAACGGGAACCGGATTTTTAACAATATATGAGTAATACTTTTTTACCGATTTAAATCCCCGATATTTGATAAACCGGTAAAGATGAGGTTCTATGTTCTGCTCGAGCAAAAACGGCGGGTTTTCAAAATAATCCGATACCACTCTATAACTATGAAACGTATTGAAATCCATAGGTAGATAAAATTTAACAACATTCTCCTTTCCAAACCACAATTCCGCTTTATCAACCAATTCACGAAACTCTTTATAGGATTCTCCGCATCTTAGCATTCCGATTCCACCTATTTTTATTCCGTTATACATCTTCGCAAAAATAATCGCCCGCAAAGTTATTTTATTGTGGTTCTCCGTTAATACGTAAGCGATTTTATAATTATTCTTCTTTTCGTATTTATTTATCAAGTTTTTCTTATCTTCACCAAGGTCATTCATGAAATCACCCCGACACTTCCCGGATTCAATAATTATTTTCATAATCACTTCGCTATCGTTAACCTTAATAACCAATACGCAAAAAACGGCACCGTATAGTTGTCAAATCCGTAAGGAGTCAATGCCTCTATAATAGTAAGTATAAATGCATATAGCGGAATGGCAACAACGGGTAACAGGTAAAATTTGAGAGGCAATTTCAAAGCAAATACAATCATAATCCCCAATGTAATAAGAAAAAATGTGAGCGAACCTTCAAACGTTTTTTTCCATCCTAAATAAGAATAGTAGTGTTTCCCCCATTCCTTTCCAATAGCACCTGCGAATCCGTCGCTCAGACATAGAATCAGTATAGGAATCTGGTAAAAATGAGCGGGATTATGATCGATTACAAACATTACATAGATTATAATGGGATAAATGATAGCTCCGACATTACTTTCATTTATATCATGTATGGAAGACAATTTATTCGATGTCATGGAAATCAAAAGTACAAGAAAAAAAACATTTGAAAGTATTAAAACCGAATTATTTTTTGTGAAAAAAAACGGGAAAAAGAATATCAACGCTCCGGCACTTATATGTGTAAATTTTCTTGTCAACCCTTTATTTTGCCCCTTATCAAAGTAATAAAACAATTCACCAAGAGCAAATATGAGTATGAAACCTGCGGATACGATTAACATCATTTTAACTTCCACCTTTCCTCCTTGTTAAAACATCTATCTCTCCTGTGCTTCCGTTCATTTCTATCAAATCTCCGTTTTTTAAGTTATTTGTCACACCTCTCACCCCTACAATTACCGGTATTCCCAATTCCCTTGCAACAATTGCCGAATGGGACAGAACACTGCCTCTTTCGAGAATAATCCCTTTGTATAGGGGGAATACGGGTAACCAACCCGGATCGGTTTTCTCCGCCACGAGTATCTCCCCCCTTGCTTTTTCAATATAGGGGCTCTCCACGATATCCACTGTCCCCTTTACATTACCGGGAGAACAACCGATACCGGATAGATTCCCTTTATTAGATATTTTTTCCCTCGGAATATCGGTATATGGAATAAATCCCGTACGGAACCTCTCCGGTAACTCCCGAAGAAAATTCTTTTCATACTCTTTCTTCCTCAGATTCACAAGCTCCTTTAAACTCAAAGTAACGCTCGTTCCGTAAACATAAGAAATTATCTCATCAACCGTCAGGAAAAAGATATCTTTCTCATCTTCCAGTATGCCTGCCGATTTAAATTCTTTGCCGATTTTTCTGAATATGATTTTGACCATTCCGAATACATTTGTTCTTATAAAACGCATATTCTCTCGATTCCTGATAAAGTATCGCGTATTTCTCAATAGATAACCGAAGATTATCTTTAGAATATAACTTTTGGGAAAATGATACTTGTTAAGTTCTTCCGAGACACTGTTCTCCGCATCACGCCGTATCTCCTTCTCCTTGCGAAAAATCGATTCATTATCGAAGTCCTTCCGATTTACATAATTCTTTATAAGCGGAATTATCCTTTCCGGTTCATCCCTGAGGTTTGGCATCTCAAGTTTCAATTCATGAACACATCTGCTACCGAATTTGTTTATATAGCAACTAAACTCCTTGTAAATATCGATAAATCTATTATCCGACTTAATCCGCTCTAAGAATTCCACCGCCGATAGATTGTTAATTAACTTTAGCGCTTCTCTGTTTTTCTTTATTTTTTCGGCAATTCCGTATAAAAGAACAGTTACTTCAACACTTTCAATATTATCTTCCCCTGCCAAAAGATTGTTTTGCAATTTCTCATTCCTGTTTCTCGAAATCTTTTCGAGGAATTTACCGAGTAATCCGTAAAACACCATTGCGAACGTATCATTTATTACAGGCGTGATCCATTTGCTTAAGAGTGTGTTTTTTAATTTAATATAGAGATCAATTGCCTCTCTGGAATCTTTACATTGATCAATATCAATTGTGAATTCCTTTACCGCATGTTCGTATGTTTTTTTGAATTTACGGATGTTCTTGCCATGTGTTATGTAACTAATAAATATTGAACCCGTTAATTTTAATAACGATAATTTTCCAAAAAAGCGGTTCGTTCCATTCTCCTTTTTGATTAACTTACCCTTAAATTCGCTTTTTACTCCCATCATCTTTTCCATAAACTCTTTGTTGTATTTGTATGCCGGCAAGAAGGAAAGGGCGGTAAACCAACTATTCAGGGAATAATAGATTCTATTATTGATAAAACCAATCATATTTGTGTATATCATTTTATTTTCATCTATTGTGTTTTTACTAACTCCGAGCTTTAAACACATCAATCTGTATATGATACTGTACGCTTCATTTGCAAACGAGAAGGTCAGAGGTGTTGTTGGTCCCGAAAAACTCTCTACAATATTGGAATTGTCCCATATTAATTCATCCCGCTCATCGGTAACTTTCGTAGTAATGGACCTCGCCTGGAGAATGTATATTTTCTCCTTGTCCATGGCAAATTCTATGTCCTGAGGTGTACCAAAAATATCTTCGATTTTCGATGCCGTATTAATTATTTCCTTCAACTCGACTTCGGTAAAAACCGGCTGATCGATTTTGTCTTCAGCTACGGAGCGCTTGATTAACCCTCCTTTTTCGTTCAAATCTACAAATTCTTTTTTTGATTCTATACGATACTCAAATTTATTTTCAATTTTATCGTATACATACATATCGGATTTTACACTGTCGGATACAACTCCTTCTCCCTGTCCATAAGAGCCGTTAATTACTATTTTGTTTTTATTTCCTGTGGTGGGATCTGCCGTAAAAATAATACCCGATTTTTGAGAACTAACCATTTTCTGTATAATAACCGCCAATCCCTGAAATATCTTTTCCTGTTTATTCAACCTTTTATACACCATATTGCGTCTATCGTACTGTGAAGCAAGACATTGTAAAATATACTCGGATAACGAATTCTTATCGGTCACATTCAAAAATGTCGAAAACTGTCCGGCATACGACAACGCCTCGGAATCTTCATTTAACGCCGAAGAGCGAACACTCACGGGAAAAATGTCTTCATCGATTACCCTAATTATGTCTCTCTCAATATTCTCCTTTAGTGTTCCGTCATGAAGTATGACTCCTTTCAAAGATCTTGATAACTCATCGATTTTCAACCCCTTGTTAAACTGTGCCTTAAGATTATCCATCCTGCTTCCCTCATAATACCTTTCAAAATACGATGCAGGTATCACATACCAATCCGGGACATTAAATCCCGATTTTGAAAGCCTTAAAAGATTTGAAGCTTTCCCTCCGATATGTTTAATGAGATTGTGCGGTATACTGTCAAATCTGTAAATCATAATAACCTCACAGCCTTAATGAAGAAAAATATTACAATGGAAAGTGTGTAGAGCGATGCTGAACTTTCCAGGATTTTGGAACCTTTTTTATCAAGTTTCGTTAAAAAAACAATGACACCGATTAAGGGAATTGCGAGTAAAGACAGTATGATTAATACATTTCTAAAATCAAAGATATACAACATAATCAGCGTTACCATAATTGACAAAACAGATACTAAAATTGTTGCCGTTTTATACCCTAACAACTTGGAATATGTATCAACGCCCTCTCTCTCATTTTGAGGCGCTTCCGTTTTCCTTGCTATCTCCATAACAAAACCGATGATATAGGATAGTATAATTAATGAGATATGTTTATATCCGAATTGATTTGTCCCTATTGCTTGTTGAATGATATATAATGCAATCCATGACATCGCCACCATGTGAAGTGAGGCATAGATTAACCTGTTTCTTTTGAGCCTTTCTCCGATAAAAAATTCCTTTCCCATAAGGAAGATATACATCTCCATAAAGGTGAAACAGATAAAATTGTTAAATCCAAAAAACAGGTTCATTACAAACATTATGATTGTTGTTGCGACCAGCATCCGTTTTATTTCATTTAGTGTAATCAAGCCTCTCGGAACCGCTCGTTCAGGCATATATTTTGAGTCTATTTCATTGTCCTTTATCTCGTCAAACAGCCTCAATTGAAAAAATGTCAACAGAACTGTTACAGCCCCTATAACCGTTTCCGTAGTAAAAGAGATTTTCATTCCCGCAAAGAATCGTGATATTCCGTAAAACCCGTAATAAAAGAAGAATATTAATAGAATATATTGGAGCAATGGGAACCTCTCCTTTTGATATTGATATAACCGTTTTATATACATATTTCCTCCAGGTTACGATTTAAATATACCTATATTTGTGCAATTCTCATGCCAAAATAACAAGTCTTGCTATTCCGTTACTTATAATTTCAGCCTTTCCAAAAGTGTGTAATATTTTCACACTACTGTGAAAAATATTCACACTTTTTCGGAAAATAATATTTGTATCCGGGGCATTTCTGCTCCCGGATACAAATGCAAGGAATATGAAAATTGGGAATTTTAGTCAAAAATAAACACTACGGAAACATCCAATTCATCCTCGCTTCATTATCGCTCGGCAGCAAATCAACCCCATTTCAATTTTT
>QNBC01000104.1 GCA_003641665.1 candidate division TA06 bacterium | reverse complement strand
GTACAATCCTCCCCCTGCCCCGTCAAGCAATAGTCCGGTGCTTCCGAGAGGAATACTCATTCCGTTCGCAACAACACTACATGAATCGAATGTACCGTCCCATTCGAAACCGAATGAAACATCAATTCCGGCTATATTGGGAATATTGATATCAGCGCTTCCTGCCACTCCAACGGAATCAAATGCAAATGACGCACCTGTGAAATCGTATCCGCCTATCTCAAACGAAGGGACATCAAAACTTCCACCGACAACATCAAATCCCGTGTTCATGACACCGCTCGAGTTTGTTTTCTTAAGTGTTATACTTCCGCTTGCAGCAGCATTGTTTATGAATTGAGGTAATTGTATACTTCCCGCTATGTAGAGTTCATCCGAAGTCGGCATCTCCACTTCACCCGCAAATCCGTAACCGCCGATTGTGATTCTGGCACTGGTCCCTGTTAGAGATATAATGGAACCATCATAACCAAGAACAAGTGATTGTACTTCAAAGTAACCTATCGGTGTTACGCTTACCATACCGGATATTTTAATTGCCTGCTGATCCGGGATAAACTCAGCCCATCCGCTTCCTTTAAACGACCCGACTGTCAAGTTCGTTACGCCAAAGGAACCTACGTTTATAAAATTCCCGTCTCTATCGAATGTAAGCTCGTTAACAGCAACCGTCCCTCCTCCGAGAGGGCTAAGATCGCAACTCAATGTATGAAGAATAATGTAATTATCCGTAATTTCCATCCAACCGCTCACTTCAAATCCACCGATATTAAGTCCGGTAACACCGAGTCCTGACATGGAAAGAATATGCCCGTCCGAATTGATGGCAAGATTCTGAACAATTACGCTGTCAAGCACTCCGGTAGACGAAAGATCAACCGTAGCATTTATATTAAGCCTCGGAGGATTAGATTCAAACTGCCCGTTACCTGACACTATCGCATATCCTGCTATATTGACATTGCTTAAAACAACATCCCCGCTAACAATACCAGTTGAATTCACAATCAAATCATTAACACCGCAGCTACCTCCATTATTGGGTAAAATCAATGTGCCAGATATATTTAGATTTCCATTATTGTACAAGACTGAGCCGTTAATCGTAAATCCTTCGACTTCTATGTTTGAAACATTAAAAACAATCGCCAATCCGCCATTTCCGTCCGTCTGGAATTCAGCCCCTATGGTACCGTTCCCAAGTCCGGGAATGACAACATCGGCTCCTCCGGCAAGCGGTGAAAATTGTAAATGCGCGTTTGTTAACGTGAGGTTGCCAAGATAAATCGTACCGTTAGAGAATCCTCCACTCACCGTTCCATCGAAGTTCACAAAGAAATTCACATCCATTTGAACGTTTTCGAGGTTTAGATGGCCTATACCTGAAATTCCGTCTTCCGTTAATGTTAGTGTTACACCGTAGATCGTAATACTTCCGCCCGCCAATCCGAATGAATTCGGGGCTGTTCCCACAAGCTTACCGCTCGGATTGAGACCGAAAGTAAGGGTTACGGTAACACCGTCAATGGTTATATCTCCCTGTCCGCTAAATGACGTTACACCATTGTTGTAGGTCAAGGTTCCCGTAAAATTGGAAACGGTAACACCACCTAAATCAAATGTCGAAGGATACGCAACCGTCGCCGAATTGCCACCCATATCAACATCCAGGTATATTGAATCCGTTGGAGAGACAATCCACCATCCATGACCGCCATTGGCATCAACAAAATAATGGTGAATAACTATATCCCCGATATTTATAGCATCACCTGAAATACTCCAACTAATATTTCCGTTATAATCGGATGAAAATACAACCGTGACATCACTGCCACTGGAATAATCGTAATATGTTCCACTCCCGCTAAAACCGTTATTGGTAACGGTAGCATTGAGGTTATTAATCGTATTACCGTTATTCAATGTCACCTGTCCGTTTACTATGCCGACATCGAAATTTCCGGAAGCATCCGTCCAAATTTGCACGGTTACCATTCCCGTTGCAGGATAACTTAGATTCTCTATGTGAACCGTACCCTGTCCGGAAAATCCATGTTGCGTGTCAAACGTTATATATAAATTTGTTATTCTGACTCCACCGACAATGATATCGGGATCTTGAACCGCTACATTCACATCACCGGATGTAAGATCCGTTGAAAATGCTACACTTAAAATCGTATTGTTGAAATAGACACTCCCGCTTCCGGAAAATCCTTCCGAAGGAGTTATATTTCCTCTGATGTTCCTAATCTGAACATTACCAACATCAACATAACCGTCCGTAATGGTAATTTCACTATTATTATTTAAACTAAGATTTGCATCAATATAACTGTCACCGATTGCGATTTTCCCGAAACCGTTAAAGGTACTGTTCGTAAATGTGCCGTGAAAATCAATTATACTGAAATTACCTACCGAAATATTACAACTGTCGACAATTCCGTTAATATTTCCCGAGTAATCGGTTTCAAACAATACATCTATCGTATTCGAGCCGTATATAAATTCCCCCTGCCCTTGAAATCCGATATTGGATAGAGTTCCGGTTAAATTATTAATCGTTACACCACCGATTGTAATACTATCGGTTTGTAATACCCCGTAGATATAGCCGTTCCCGCCGATTTCCAATCCTATGGAAACGATACTCCCCGCAATGTTCATTGCCCCATTTCCATGGAAACCGGTAGAATCAATTACACCTGTTAAATTCGTCACCGTAACATTTCCAATTGAAAACGGTGTGGCTCCGGAAAAATCAACGGTCCCTATGCCAACCACCGATATATGACCGTTCATATAGTCACTATAACTAATTTTAAGTCCTGTAAAATTTAATGAACCGACATTGTTGTTTATAACTTCTCCATTTAAATCCACCGTGTCACCGTTTATACTCTGTATAACCGCAGTTATCTGGGTATTCCCGATTGAAAAATGAAGGGTATCACCTATAGATTCTCCTCGTATAGCATTAGGAGAAATAGTGACTAATAAAACAAATAAAAGAGCGAATAAAATAATTAGAGAACGGCGCTTCATCACACCTCCTTATTTTATATTAACATACTTTATAATTTTCTTTTTCCCGTTTGCGAGTTTTACACTACATAATAAAATCTTTCTATTCAGACCTTTAAGGGAAAAATTAATATCCTTCTTATCATAATCATGTTTAAAAATACACGCCCCGTCAATGGAATAAACATCAACGGAATGTACGGGAATTTCACTGTTTATGTACAAATGTTCATTTCTTTCAAACCATGATAATGCGATTCTTGCCTGGTTATTATTCACAATTCCGAGATTCTCTCCAACATACGGTCCCGACAAAGTAACGCCCGGAGCATTGGTCGGGTATACAACAATATTACCGTAACTGTTGACGAACCTGAAATAGTAATCGTGAAGTCCCGTATCCCTCAATGTGGATTTAACACTGTACGTACCGTTAGTAGCATTCCCCGATGTCAATATAAGAGGCACATCGAGTGAATCATCAATTATAACCAATGCCGTATCCGGTTCATATCCCGTTGAATCGATATAGCCAATCGAATACTTGAAAAATGTATTTGTGTCTCCACTGTCGGGAAGGACCGAAGGGTTTGTTAAAATCGGAGCATCGGCAGGCTGGTATACAATATGAAGCTTTGTCAACTTTCCGAAAAGATCTACCCCTTCATCAAGATCCTCGTTAGGGTCATAATGTGTAAACCCAAACCCTATCCAATTTATTCCCGACGCGATTCTGCTCTGAACGGTATCGACACATGCGGGACCGAGATCGAACCACGATGTATCCGAGGGATAATACTCATCAAACTGAGAATCCATCACTATGGCTCCGGTTGTTCCGAAAAGCGTCCCGTCATCTGCATCATCAAAGAGATCATACGTGTAAACATCCCCGTTATGCGGCGAGTAATCGGCTTGATTTCTCCACATGGAATATATTTTTACGCGGGCGGAATGGTGCGAATCCCATTCATCATCCCATTGCCCTACATAACCCACATAAAACTCCATTCCCACCGACAGAATCGTAGCATCCGACGGAATCGAAGACAAATCGTACTGAACATGCCCTCTGCCCCATTCGTTGTAACCATCATAATCCGTCCCTATCATAATAGGATAACTCGTGGACGTATCAAAATCACTTATGTAGGAGTAAAGATACGCATCATGACCATCCCAATTTATATCATATGAATAACCATAGTAAGAAGGAATAATATCTCTTTCGATATACATCCTGTTGCCGTATATGTTCGATATAAAAAGAATAAGCAGCAATGCTAACGTTGATATCGTAACTTTCTTCATAAGCACCACCTTTTTTTCTTATTAGGTTTTATTATAAAATTGTAAATAAAAAAAGTCAATAAAAAATTACGCATCTTTTTGTGTAATTATTACATAAATTTTCATATTTACTTTTATTTAATGGAATTCATATGTGCATTTAATTCTATGAAAAATTTTATATACCAATCAATTCAATTAAAATGTCAACAAGTTCCGGATCGAATTGTTTTCCCTTATTTCTTATCAATTCCCTTACAGCTTTCTCTTTTTTTAGCCCTTTATGGTACGGCCTATCCGATGTCATAGCTTCATAAGCATCCGCAACCGACAAAATACGGGCAATTAACGGTGTCTCTTTTCCTTTTTTCCCCTCAGGGTATCCATTTCCGTCATATCGCTCGTGATGGTAAAGAATCGCCTCCTTTGCCGGTTTTAACTTTCGTATATGACCGATTATTTCGGCTCCAACTGTCGGATGGGTTTTAACAACCTGCATCTCCTCCTCCGTAAGACTCGACGGTTTCTGTAAAATATGATCGGGAATACCGATCTTGCCTATATCATGCAATAATCCGGCAACATACAGGTTGTGTAACTCCTCTCGTTGTAAATTCAATCTCCTACCTATCCTTACGGCGATCTCCGCGACACTCTCCGAGTGTTTTTCCGTATACTTGTCCTTCGCCTCGACTATTTTCGATATGCTTGATATAACATCTATTACCGTTTCTTCAATATCGGTAAACATATTCGCGTTCTTGATAGCGATTGCCACACTTGTAGAGATAATCAAAGCTTTTTCAATATCTTTCAGGACAAATCTGTGTTCCTCTTTTTTACTATAAATATTCAATACACCCACAAAATCATCATAAACCTTCAACGGTACAACAAGGGTGGAAAACAAACCTTCTTTAATAACCAATTCTTTAATCCCAAAAGGATTTTCTCTCAAATCTTCCATTATAAACGGTTTACCGAATCTCACTTTATCTATTTCAGAAACATCTATAACCTGGTTTTTCGTATATTCAAATGACAATCCTACACTCGACCTTATATAAAGTTTTTCCGTTCCCTCCTTAAATGACATTATGGATATGGCGTCAGCACTGAAGAGAGCCTTTATTCTCTGCAATATCGTCGGCAATAAAATATCATAATCCAAAATCGATGTAATACTATTTGTGATTTTCCTGATATTATCAAGTAAAATCAATTGTTCCTCATTTTTTTTCAAAAGTTGGTAGTTGTTAATTGTAAGAGCAATCATCTCTCCAATAGAATCGAAAATTATTTTATCCTCATCGGTGAAATCCCTGCCTTTTTGAGCATTTGCGGCATAAATTGCCCCTATAACATCCCCTTTTACAAGAAGAGGCGCAATAATAACCTTTTTTATATTAAAATAATCTATGAATTTCTTGAAGAAAAACGGATCGTTCGGTGCATCATTCGAGTAGTATGCTTCTTTTTCCTTTGAAATATATTTAAATGCACTGTTTATCGAAACATCAAATTTAAAATTCAAAATTTTATCAACCGTACTTCCGTATCCGGGGGGCTTTGCCTCCAGCATACCTTTTTCTCTATCTACAAGGCTTATTACACATTTTTCTATGTTAAGATCAATTGCTATCGATTCTGCAATCTTGTTATAAATATCTTCTACGCTTCTTAGATCATTGAATTTTTTAAGAAGGTTCATAACCGTAAACAATCTTTTCAAGAAAATACTCCTTTTACAATATAATATTCACATAAAAAGGATACTTTATAAAACAAAATATGTCAATTGCAAAATTGAAACGCATAATAATATTTTATAAATCACAATATATAATAATTTATAAATATTATCGAGGGCGAAATATTTGCAACTTTCGATATTATTATCAGTATACTTTTTCTTCAAAGGTTATACTTGTCTTTTTGACAATAATATCTTATTATAAAATTATGAAAGATAAGAAGGCTCTATATGAAGAGCAGGCTAAAATATTCCATGCCTTAGCAAATCCTGTACGCCTCTATATTATCAACGAGTTATCCGATAAGGAATGCTGCCTCTGCGAATTAACGGAAAAAATTCCCCTTGATAAATCAACGATATCCAGACATATGAAGGTGCTTCGTGATACAGGTATTATCGGAACCCGGAAGGAAAGAAACACCATTTATTATAATCTCAAAATTCATTGCATTTTGAATTAT
>QNBC01000103.1 GCA_003641665.1 candidate division TA06 bacterium | reverse complement strand
GTTCCTTCAAAACATTTCAGAAATACAGCTAAATTAGCAAAAGAATTTATAAAAAAGAATTCCATAATTGCAAGTGCTGCAAAGGGGCTCGAGCACGAAACCCATAAAAGGATGTCTGAAATTTTATATGAATATTTACCCGATAACAAAATAGTTGCATTGTCTGGTCCGACCATTGCAAATGAGATAGCCCATAGGAAACCTGCAGCAATCGTTGCAGCATCAAAAGATATCGAAGCTGCTCAATTAGTTCAAAAAGTATTGAGTAACGATTATTTCCGCGTATACAGGAATGATGACATTATAGGAGTGGAGCTCGGAGGAGCCATAAAAAACGTTATAGTTCTTGCCGCCGGTATAATTGACGGAATGGGAATAGGTGATAATGCAAAAGCGGCCTTGATAACAAGAGGGTTAGCCGAAATTACCCGCCTCGGAATAAAAATGGGAGCTCGCCGCGAAACGTTTTCCGGTTTGTCCGGTTTAGGTGATCTCATTGTTACTTCTACGAGCAAATACAGTAGAAATAGACATGTGGGGGAAAAACTTGGCGAAGGTATGAGACTGAAAGATATTCTTTCATCGATGTTTATGGTTGCAGAAGGCGTTGAAACAGCATCTGTTGCCCTTGAATTGTCCGAATCTCTGAATGTCAGCATGCCGATTACAAAAGCCATTAATAAAATTTTATTTGAAGAAAGGGATATTGCAATAACAATTAAGGAACTTATGAATAGGTCGTTAAAGGATGAAATTTCCTAAGTATATCAATCCTAATAAAGTCTATTTTATAATCGGGGAGGTTGCTGATATTGTTGACGTTAAGCCATATACAATACGTTTCTGGGAGAAATCAATAGATTATTTAAAAGTAGATAAGGGGAGGAATGGTAGGCGTAAATATCAAAAATCAGATATAAAAAAAATTCTCGATGTAAAACATCTCCTTTATGAAGAGGGAATGACAATAAAAGGAGTAAACAAACATTTGGCAAAGAGAAGCAAAAAAAATCGTAACGATTTTGATATGAAAGAAGCATTTAAGGATACTATTATTGAATATACCATTAAAGAGATCAAAGATATTCTTGAAAGTTTAAAATAATTCTTGATTATTTTTTAATTTTATGATATAAAGCAGTTGTCGGGGCGTAGCGCAGTCCGGCTTAGCGCACCAGCATGGGGGGCTGGGGGTCGCTGGTTCGAATCCAGTCGCCCCGACCATAGATGAATATGGATAAAAAGCATTTGTTAATTTTGTTACCTGCATATAACGAGGAAAGGTTTATCGGAAAAGTTATTGACAAAATAAGGAAGAATGGTTTTAAGAACATTTTGGTTGTTGACGACGGTTCGAATGATAATACTTATGAAATAGCTGTGAAAAAGAAAGTAAAAACCATTAAACATATAAAAAATAAAGGAAAAGGCGCAGCTTTAAAAACCGGTTTAAGTTACGCCTATAGTGAAGGATACGATTTTGTAGCAATATTGGATGCTGATAACCAACACAATCCAATGGATTTAAACAAACTTATACGTGAAATGGAATCCGGTAATTATGATATAATTATAGGGAAAAGAATAAACTATGAAAAAATGCCATTTATTAGGGAAATCACTAATAAAGTGACTTCTCTTGTTATTTCGTTATTATGCAAAAACAGAGTTATGGATTCACAATCAGGTTTCAGATTGTTGAAAACAAAATTAGTTCCTTTTATAAATTTAAAGACAGACAGATTTGAAGCTGAATCGGAAATGCTTATCCAAATAGGGAGAAATGGATTTCATATAGGAGAAATACCTGTTTCTACACTGTATGGTAATGAGAAAAGCTCTATAAATCCCATTATAGACGCATTCCGTTTTATAAAAATGGCTGTAAATTATATGTGGGTTTAATATGAAGATATTAATTACAAATGATGACGGGTTTAATGCAGAAGGTTTAAAAGTGCTATATGAGCTTTTAAATGATAAAAACGAAGTTTTCATATTTGTGCCCGATAGAGAGAGAAGTGCAAGTAGCCATTGTTTAACTCTCAATATTCCATTAAAGGTAAATAAAGTAGATAAAAATATTTATACAATAAACGGTATGCCTACCGATTGTGTTTTAATTGCTTTAAACGGTATTCTAAGGGATATAGGTATTGATGTAGTTCTTTCGGGTATAAACCATGGGCCTAATCTTGGTGAGGATGTCCTTTATTCAGGTACTGTGGCGGCAGCTTTTGAAGCAGTGATGTGGGGAATGCCCGGTATGTCATTTTCACTTGCATCCTTTGAAAATCCTGATTTTTCCGGATTTAAAAAGTATTTTAAATCTCTTTTTTACACTCTTTATGATAAAATTAAAGAAGATAATGCGGTAATGAATATCAATTTTCCCAATGTATCTGCTGATAAAATAAAAGGAATCAAATTTACAAAATTGGGAACCAGGAGATATGATGATGCTATTGTTAAGGTAAGCGATCCAAGAGGTAACGATTATTATTGGATCGGTGGTCATAAACCGGATTGGAAAAATGAAAAAGGCTCCGATTATGATGCGGTGTTCAATAATTATATCTCTGTTACCCCCCTAAAGATTGATCTTACAGATTACGAATTTTTGAAAATATTAGAAAAGGAGATCAATTTTGAATTATAATAAGTTTATCGAAGATATGGTAAAAAATCAGATAGTTAAAAGAGGAATAACGGAACGAAATATTATAAACGCATTTTTGCATGTTCCTAGACATTTGTTTATAGCGGAAGCTTTTAGCGAGAAAGATGCATACGGAGATTATCCTCTTGGTATAGGTTACAATCAAACGATTTCACAACCATATATTGTAGCTCTAATGATTCAAAGCCTTGAAATTAATAAAAAAGATACTGTGCTGGAAATTGGAACCGGTTCCGGATATCAAACTGCTATTTTAGCGGAATTATGTGATAAAGTATTTACAGTAGAATATATACCTGAATTGAATGAGAGGGCAAGGAAGGTATTGAATAAAAATTTTAATTATACGAATATCTTTATGAAAGTGGGGGATGGAAAGGAAGGGTGGCGAGAATATTCTCCATTTGATAAAATCATCGTAAGTGCCTGTGCCGATTATATTCCTGAACCGCTGCTAAAGCAATTAAAAGTCGGTGGAAAGATGATAATTCCTAAAGGTACCGAATTATATCAAAAACTTTTACTTGTTGAAAAAAAGGGAGAAAACAGTTATAATACCAAGGAAATTACAGGTTGTAATTTCGTAAAGTTAGTTTAGTCGGGGCGTAGCGCAGTCCGGTAGCGCGCTTGGTTCGGGACCAAGAGGTCGCTGGTTCAAGTCCAGTCGCCCCGACCATTAATCGAGAATGAAACAAATAGCAGTAATAGGAAGTTCGGTTTGTAGTGATTCAATTTACAATGACGCATTCGATATTGGTGTTATAATTGCAACCAAAGGATATACTTTAATATCCGGAGGTGGGGGAGGGGTTATGGAAGCGTCATGCAAAGGAGTAAAATCAATTAATGGAAATTCCGTCTGCATATTGCCTTCATATGATAAGAATGCTGCCAATAATTATTGTAGTATAATAATCCCTTCGGGAATAGGTGAAATGAGGAATTTTATGGTTGTACGTAGTGCGGATATTATTATTTCTGTAGATGGGGGTTACGGAACCCTTTCCGAAATTGCAATTGCTAAAAAGGAAAACAAAAAGATATTCCTTTACAAACCGAGTGATTTGGTTATAACATTATCGGCAGAAACAACCGTATTGAATTCAATAAAGGACATTGATAGATTGATATGAATCAATGTTATATCGTTTCGGGCATGGTTCAAGGTGTGGGATTTAGATATACTATATTTAAATTTGTGAAAAAGTATTATCCCGATATAAAAGGTTATGTAAAAAATCTTCCTGATGGGACCGTTGAGATTTGTGTTTCAGGCAATTCTGAAAGAATTAATAATCTCATTGAGGAAATTCAAAGAATTCAGTTTTATGGTTATATCGAAGATATAAAGGAAGGAAGAACCTTTTTATCTGGACATTACAGCGATTTTGTGATAGAATACTAACCGATTTTTGCCCCTGTAGCTCAGTGGATAGAGCACCGGTTTCCTAAACCGGGTGCCGCAAGTTCAATTCTTGCCAGGGGCACTTGAAAAATAAAAAAGGAGTTTTTATGGCAAAAATTACTAAGAAAGTTAAAATGACAAAGAAAGAGATAAAACACGATGACATCCAGGACAAAATAGTTGACTCATTGGGGTTAATGAAACAGTATGCAAAACACATTATCATTGGAGCTCTAATTATTTTTGTTATTGTTGTAATGGTTAACTCTTATGTAAAAAACAACAGAAAAAAAGAGATGAATGCTAACGCGCAGCTATCAACTGCCATTTCTCTGCTAAATAGAGGACGGATAGCAGATGCACTGGGTACAATTAAAGATGTGGAAAATCAGTATTGGGGAACTAATGCTGCTTCTAAATCCATATATTACAAGGCATTAGCCGAATTTGATCAGAGAAATTTTGATCAGGCTATGAAAGATGCAAAGGATGCTCTAAAAACAAATAGAAAAAATTCATTCATTATTTCATATGCGTATCACTTAATAGGAACAATTTACGAGCAAAAGGGTGATTATAAGTCAGCAATAGAAAATTATTTACCGGACAATTATGAGAAGAAATTAATCAAATTTACAATCCCTTATGCTATGTATGATGCAGCAAGATGTTATGAGAAGAAAAATGAATTAAAAAACGCAATTGATTTATTAAAAAAGATTGAAGCGGAGTATAAAGGTTACTCGATTGCAAAAGATGCAATGGCTCACAGGGAATTTCTTGAAGGTTTGGTAACTCAAATATAGTCATATAATATATATTATGTAAACTAACAGATTATTTTAAGAGCCGCAATTAATAGCGGCTCTTTTTATTTACGATTCTTTTGATTTATCCAATAATGATTTTATTTTTTCCTCTTCTCTCCTTAATGTATCAAGATGCTTTGATAATTTTATTTCTTCCCTTCTTTTCATTAATATCCTTTTGTTTAGATCTAACTCTATTCCATTTAATTCGGAAAGAGTTTTATCTTTATTTTCATTAAGAGTTTCTAATTCCTGTTTCAATAGTTCGATGTTAGTTTCGAGTTTATTAATTTCTTTCTGTTTCAATGCAATTTCCGTCTCCAAATTGTCCAATTGATCTTGTAATTCAACAATCTCTACATTTAAGTGTTCTCCATCTCCTGTTGTTCCCGAGGTCTTTTTAGCTAACTCTTCCTCCCTTTGCTGCAATTCTTCAATATGCTTTAATATTGCAGTTTCTTCCTCTTTACTTGTAACGATTTTTTCATTAATTTCCACTAATTCTTTGTTCTTTTCATCAAGCTCTTTTTCCAGTTGTGTGGCCTTTATTTCCATCTCTTGAATTTCATCTTTTAATTTTTGCTCTTCTTGTTTTAACTCTTGCTTATCTGCAGATTCAAATGCGACATTCTCCTCCACTCCCTTAGGTAGTAAGAAACTCATGAGAAATAGAATAATAACATTAATCACTATTATAACTATGACAAGAGTTAGAACATTGTTGAAGTTGCTCCCCTTTGCTAAATTAATTTTAGGCGGTTTATACTCATATGTAGCGTGTAGTTCCGCCAATCGTTTTTTCCCTATTTTAATAGCAGTTGCAATATCATAATTATTTTGAGATAACGTAAAAACGGAAGTATCTTTCCCTGCAGGAATCATTTTTTTTGTAAAGTTTGCATAAAGTTTTTTCGAATCCGTTGCCCCGATTATCTTTTTGTTTTTGTCTATCAAGTATATATTTTTAACGCCTGCTATATGATCTTTCATATAGCCCAATAATTCGGATATTCCTATATCATCATTGGATAAAATAAGATCAATTAAGCTGTTTGAAATCAGTTTCGAATTTGTAATGATATTGGAGACATCTTTTTCAAAAACTATTTTATTTACTTTCTGTGCAACATTACCTACATCTGTAGTGTTTGAGGTCTTTTTAGAAACAAGATAAAATCCACCGGCAAACAAAACAGTCTCTACTACAATCAGTATTAAAACAAATATTGATTTCTTCATACCCACTCCTTTTTATATAATAAATAATACTACATATATCTTCGTTTTGTCAAGTTTTAATATGTTATATAAGGTAAATAGGTATAGTGTAGGCGGAGATACCCACAAAAAAGCTTATCAAAAACTCTTGACAAACATTTAAAAAAGTATTACATTACCGCAAAGGTTAACCTATTTTAGGAGGATATTATGACTGTTAGAATCGAAAGAGACACATGTATAGGCTGTGGCGTTTGTGCATCAACATGCCCTGATGTATTCGAACTGGATGATGAAGGAAAAGCAGTAGTAATCAGTGATGATTATTCATCATGTGATGTTAAAGACGTCGCTGAGAGCTGCCCGGTTGGAGCAATAATCGTAGAAGATTAGGAAATATTTCTTGTGGAAAAGGGACCCTTAAGTGG
>QNBC01000102.1 GCA_003641665.1 candidate division TA06 bacterium | reverse complement strand
GTTATATGATAAAAAGAAAATAGCTGATGCTATGGAAAAAGGTAATCAAGCAATATCTAAGTATCTGTATAAGGTGGATGGGAAAGCTAATGAGAGAGTATTAAATATTATAAAAAGGTTGATGGTCTAAAGTTTATCCTAGATCAAACTAATATTTCTCATAGCAATTCCTGATTTAACCCTTTTTATACTCTCCTCGTGTCTTTTAAGTTCTTCAACATCTTTTATTATGCCCCCTATGCCATTGGCGATTCCTACAATTCTGATAGGATTTGATATTGAATCTACAACCACATCACCTCTTTTACCAATAAAACCACCTGCCACCACTGTAACTCCATTAATTTCTCCTTTGCCTGCTACATTCTCTATCAATTCCTTTGTCTCCAGCGCCGTGATTATTTCCCCAGATAACCCTGCCCTCATATCTAATCTATATACCTTTAGACCCGAATTAATAGCATATTGAACGCCTTCTGGTAAAATCGAGCCGATACTTGCGTCTATTACCAAACCATTTTGGTTCATTTTCTCTAACATCTTTTTAGAAATCACTGGCCTATTAATATCAAATCCAATCATAACGTCGGCATTAGTGGAAGCTCTTATTTTATCAATCTCGCCATCTATTAAATCATCATCTTTAATTAAATTGAGGCTCTTTACAACCTTATTTAATCTATCAGGATTTTCATCCCACAAAGTAACTCGTGCTCCCATTTCAGATAATCGCTGAGCAAGTTTAATACTGGGATTATTACAACCAAAAATTACAATTTTTGATTTCGGTATATTTCTTACACTTTGAGAAATTAAAGCACCTGCTGCAACAGCCCATGCATCGGTGTCTTTGTAGCTTATCACTTCACTTCTTTTAACAAATTCTGAAACTATCTGCAATAAATTTTTCCCCCCTATTCTCTTATCAGCATCAACTAAGATTACATCAACTATCCCATCAATTGCTTCAATTACTTCATTAACCTGTCTTACAGTGTTTACTTCACAGTTTCCAATAACGCTGATACTGTTCATCCGAATAAAAGGAAAGACAACTTCCTGTCCTTTATTTGAGGTTGAGACGCTAAAGATGCTCCTTTTCCCTGTTTTTTTTGAAAGAGAAAATAACTCTGATGCAATCTTTTTTACCTTTTCTCCTGCCGTTAAAACACCTTCGCCTGTTTCAAAGTCGATTTCTCTAATTGCGATTTCAGCTTCTTCTTTCTTCCTTTTTTCTTTCTCTTTAAGTTCTTCTGCTATACTCATAACAAGTTCTTCGGGAACATTTACCACACTTCGTTTTGAACTTTCAATTATTAACTCTCTGGGATCGAGACCATATTTATTTGCAGCTTTGTATACATTTTTCAAAAATTTTGAGTGAAACATGGCATATCCTGAAGTAACATCAATCGGATCAACTCCCGTTCTATGTATCAATGGGTTGACCAATTTTTTGCCCAAATCCATGACCTTAATAGAATCTATCCCCGTATTGTAGCCTAACTTCTCTAAAACCAGAACCAGAATTTCGGTTTGGGTGTTTCCAGCACTACGTCCAATACCTTGCAAACAACTATCCACCATTGTCGCTCCAGCTTCAATAGCAGCTAAAGTATTTGCAACCGCCAATGAAAGATTATTATGAGCATGAAGACCTATTTCAACGCCCTTTGTTTTTGCTTTTACGGCTTCTACATATTCTTTTATATCTTTAGGTAACATACCTCCCGCAGAGTCAACTATATAGACTATATCTGCACCCCATTCCTCAACTAATTTTGCTTTTTCAGCCAATCCCTCCGGACTGAGAGCATAAGACTTCATCAAATTTGAAGAAACTGTCATTCCTAATTTCTTTGCCAATTTTATATATTTTTCAGCCTTATCCGCTTCTGGAGCATTTGTTCCTATTCTAACGAATTCCATGCCATAATCTGCTGCCATCTTTAAATCTTCTTCCCTTCCAATACCCGGGATGAAAAACATGCCAAATTTCGCCTTCTTTAAAACAGAGGAAGCTGCTTTTAAGTACTCCTCATCCGTCGCCGCTGCAACTCCTTCGCCAGCATTTGAAGCATTTAACCCAAGTCCATGCCCTATCTCAATGAATCTAAAACCTGCATCTTCTAATCCCGCTGCTATAATTGCAGTATCCTCTGCAGTAAATTGGTAGTCTATTGCGTAACTTCCGTCTCGCAAGGTGCATTCCAATATAGTAATGTCTCTCATATTATTCATTTTTGTGGGATTTTTTATTATATGGAGCCCTTTTATAAACATATAGAGTGAACTCATATAATGGATAATCATGCCTTAAAGTGACAAATTTGCTCAAATTTTTACAAAATTTAAACATCTCCTCAGGGCTATAATAGTACAAATAATTCTCCTCGTAGTCTACATAATTTGTCATCATATTAACAGCTACTCCAATTTTACAAAGTTCAAACATTTTAATAATCATATTTTTTGCATATTCGATATTGTTAGAGATTCTTTTGTTCAAAATTCCGGACTCCAGAACATAATCAAACTTTTCATCAATTCTTTCCTTGAGTATATCTTTCACTTCAAATTTTATTCGCTGGTGCTTACTTTTAGCTACCTCAATTATTTTTGGAGATATATCATACCCTGTATAATCAACTTTCATGCCTCTATTTATCAAATACTCGTAAAAGTCTCCAAAACCACAACCAACATCTAATATTTTTGCACCATTTAAATTTCCTATTTCTGAGAGTATCTTAAATCTCAGGTGCTGTTGTTCTTTATCACGCCAGCCCATTGTCTTTATACTATCTCCATGCTCTTTTAGACGTGTTTCATAAAGATTTATTATCTCTTCTTTTTCTTTTTCCCACATTTTTTTCACGAAATCAATGAGTTTATTGTTTCCCCCAAGATATATTTCATTTCCTCTTTTGATAGACCATACTTTTTAAGGAGTTTAACTGAGAGATCAAAGGTACTACTTAACTCTAACTCCGGGTGATCAGAGCCATAAATGCATCTATTAGCCCCTATCTTTTTAATGACAAACTTTATATCCCGTTCAATTGAACTTCCTTGGAAATAAAATGGTGTGTATGAAATATCCAGGTAAATGTTTTCGTAAGATTTAGCAACAAACAAAGTATCTAAAATCTTATACCCGCCAGCATGTGCAATGATTATATTTACATCGGGTACAGTTGATGCAATTCTTCCAATTAGCACGGGTATGGATTCGTTATTCGACAAGTTTATACCTGGGAAGGCATCTACTACTACTGGTATTTTTAACTCAGCGCATTTCTGGAATATCGGAATTAATCGAGGATCCTTGAGATCAAAATCCTGCAATCTTGGGTGTAATTTCAATCCCTTTAAGTTATATCTCTTTACATCTTTCTCTAAAATCTCGGCAGCTTTTACTCCTTCTAAGGGATTAACAGAAGCGAAACCTATTAATTTGTCTGGATATTTCTTGCAAGCATCTGCAACGAATTTATTGGGTATTTCCGGATAAATTGGTAGAACTATGGCTTTATCGACATCGCTATTCTCAAGCGAATTTATCAGATTCTCTACCGATGCATCATATTTTTCTCCAAATCCTTTCGCATCTGGATGGATATGCGTATGCGCATCAATTATCATTTTTCGTATTCCTCCTCAAATATCTTAACTCCCAATTCTTTTATTTTTTTATCCAATTCCATAAGTTCCAGTGTAGTCTTGCCATGTTTTACACCTTCAATCCATTTTTTTTCCATTTCAATCCTTTCTTTTGCTCTTTTTAAGACTTCTTCTGCTTCATTTCTCGGAATAACAACAACGCCGTCATCGTCTCCAATAATGATGTCCCCTGGATTTACAGAGACACCACCACATTGGATAGGAATATTAATGCTATCCCCCCATCCTTTATGAGGACCCGCTGGGACTACACCAGTGCAGAATACAGGATATTGCAGTTTTCTTATATCCTGAATATCCCTAACGGAACCATCAATAACCACGCCTGAGATACCACGACTTTTGCACGCCAATGTTTGGATACCGCCCCATACACTTGTATCCACATGTCCCCTTGCATCTATTACTATAACATCGCCGGGCTCTGCAAGGTATATCGCTTGATGAGTCATTATATTATTCCCCACCATACATTTCACTGTAATTGCACTACCTACTATATGAACATTTTCGATTAAAGTTTTAATTGAAGCCCGCATAGCATTCGTTCGATTCATTGCATCTGAGGCTATGGTCGTTGGGATTTCTTTAAAATCTTCAATGATTTCTTTTTTTACTCTTTTAATCTTTTTATAGATTACGCCATTCATATTCCCACCTCATTTTAACGCTTTTTGTAATCGTTCTATTACCTCTATTAAATCTTTTTCTGGCAATCCAAAAGATATTCTCAAGTACCCCTCACCAGAAGTCCCATACTCGACTCCAGGGACCGTTGCTATCTTAGCCTTTTCCAGTAGGTATTCTGATGCTTCAATTGAGTTCATACCAAGTTTTTTTATGTTGACAAAAGCATAAAAAGTTCCCTCCGGCTTTAGACATGACAGATTATTCACAGAATTTATACCACCAAAAATTATATCCCTTCTTTTTTCATATTCCTGTGTCATCTGTATGACTTCTTCCGCACATTTTTCAAATGCTGAAATTGCAGCTTTCTGCACAAAACTGTTTGCACATGTAGCAATATGTTGATGCACCTTTATTATATACTCCATTAACTCGTTACTTGTTGCTAAATAACCTAACCTCCATCCAGTCATTGCAAACGCTTTCGAAAATCCATTTATTGTAATTGTTCTTTCTTTCATTTCTGGAAAACTCGCTATAGAGTAATGCCTTCTACCATCAAATATTATCTTTTCGTAGATTTCGTCAGATATTACAATTAGATCATGCTTTTTAGCGATTTCGGCTATATCTTCTAAATTATTTTTATCTAAAACCATTCCTGTCGGATTGTTTGGACTGTTAATGATTATTGCTTTCGTTCTCTCTGAAATTTTACTCTCTATATCTTCATATCTTGGTTTAAAATAATTTTCCTCTTTCGTTTCTATCGGGACTACTTTACCACCGGCGAGTTTTACTATATCTCTATAACTCAGCCAGTAGGGCTCAGGAATTAAAACCTCATCGCCATCTTCAACTAATGCATAAACAGCATAGAATATTGCCTGTTTTGCCCCCGGGGTTACTAAAATTTCGGTATTTGGGTCGTAGATAATTTTATTTTCCCTTTGCAATTTTTCGCTAACAGATTCTCTTAATTCAATTAATCCTCTACTATTTGTATAATGTGTGAAATTGTTGTCCATTGCATTTTTTGCTGATTCCTTTATGATGTTAGGAGTACCAAAATAAGGCTCACCCCAGCTTAGATCGACGATATCCGCACCTTGCTTTTTCATTTCTTTTATCTTCTCAGCTGTAGTAATAGATGCTGATGGTTTTATTGATTCAATCTTTGAAGATATCTTACTTCTGATGTTCATCTTTAACAATAAATTTTACTTTTTCTTCAACCATATTTGCTCTTTTAATGGCTTCCTCCCTTGTTTCCCCCCATGCGAGAATGTATCCTGTTCTATCACCATCTGTTGCTAAAGGTGGTATAGTATCGCCCACTTTTTTGAAAAGCCCAATTTCTGTATTTTTAATTAATTTTGCCTCATCGAACCCTATAATCTCCTTTAATATGCCTTCATGGGGTGCGAAAAAGCGTAAAACCACACCCCTCTCATATTTTGGTTTTATATCAGGTTTTTGTCCAATACACATTTTTATATTTTCCAACACAGCATCCACACCCGATACTAAGGGAATAACATCTGAAAAGACTCCAAATCCACCGCCCCGGGCAGCAACTTCTATAAGAACCGTTTTCCACTGAGGTGTTACTATAACTTCTGAATGTGTTGGTCCTATATCAATACCAATAGCTTCTATTGCAAGTCTAACAACACCCTTTATATTTTCTATCATCTCTTCTGGGAAACTTGGGGGATAAGTTAAATCCGTTGCTACTCTATAATGTCCCCCAGGTTTTTTCTTCTCTGAGATGGCTAAAATTTCTGTTTTATTATTGTATGTCATTCCTTCTATAGTACATTCTATTCCCTCTACAAAATCTTCTATGATAACATCGCCAATTCTTGAATTTTTTTGTGCATAATTAAATGCATCTGCTAACCCAGACATATTATCTATTTTACTAACTCCTCTACTTCCGGCATTATCTACTGGTTTTATAACAACAGGGAAACCTATCTCTTTTGCTGCTTCTTTTGCTTCATCTAATGTTCTAACTTTGCGAAATCTTGGTGATGGAACACCATGTTCAACGAATTTTTCTCGCATCAATGCTTTATTTGTTGCTATTTTCGCCACCTCTGGGCTTATTCCTGGCAAGCCCAATTCAGTAGCTACCGCGGCAACCGTAGGGATGGCAATATCAGAGGCTATCGTTAAAACACCATCTATGTTATTTTCCTTTGCTACCTTTATTGAGCCTTCTATATCTTTTACATCCAACACAACAGGAACATCTGCTATTTTAAGT
>QNBC01000101.1 GCA_003641665.1 candidate division TA06 bacterium | reverse complement strand
CATATTGACTTTTCTTTGTCAAACATTTTAGATTATTCATGGATAAATAGATCCGCTTAAACTAAAGTTTCGGCAAGCAGGTATAGACATTAACAGGCAAAAAGGGAGCAGTAACAGTGCCGGATGATGTTGAAACATAATTTTATACCCCACATCCTCACTTTGTTGTTGATTTTTAATTCGTAATATAGTAATATTTCTATTATCTATGAAAGATAACATATTGAGGAAAACACCTTATTACATTTTTGCTTTGCTGGTCTACATTCTTTTACTAACCGGTTTGTTTGTACGTCCCTCTTCTGTTCTAACAACCGTTATAGCACTTGTTTTAATCCTGTTTTCATTGTCTTATCCCATATATATCATACTAAAATCACGAGAGGAAAGATTGCGTTTGTATATATCCGTTATTTTAACGGAATTTATTATTCTCGCTATTCAATTGACAGGAAATTTTAAGTCCCCATTCTTTGGGATTTTTTACCTACTTGCATTTCTGCTCGGATCACTCACCGAATTTTATGTTTTTATAATAATATACATCGCCGTTACCGTTTCTTTTATAACAACGGGCAATCATCAATTCGGCGACCAATTAATTTTTCTCTTGATTTCCCTTATTTTAGGTTATATTTCAAGCAAAAAAGAGTTCTTCATCACAACAATGAAGACTCAACTTAATTCCATCGAAACTCATAAATTCATATCACCTGAAAGTGCCGATATAGAGGAAAAGATGAGCATGATTTTTTCAGGTGGAGACGATCAATACACATATTACAAGGAAAAAACACTCTATTCCATAACGGATCTCATATTTAAGGTTTTCACCCCCCATACGGCAGCTGTCTTTCTCGTTGATAAAACAGGAGAGTATCTTGTTCTCGGAGCATGCAGATCCAAGTCCAAAAACATAAACGAGAATGTTGTTATAAAAGAAGAGAAAAATCTCCTTTATTGGGTGGTAAAATACAGGCGTGATATGATGAACAACGAATTTACCCTCCCGGTCACTTCTCTGGATTTTTACACAAAGGATGAACCTGTCAGGTCATTTATGGCAATCCAAGTCACATTTGAAAATAGGGTTTTAGGCGTTATAGTCCTCGATTCCCTGGAAGAAAACGCCTTTACATGGGAAGATAAGGAGAAATTAAAGCACTTTGCAACAATCGTGGCTATTTCGATTATCTTAATAAATGACATTCAACTCAAAAACCGCGATTCAGTGAAATTCTCCATACTTAAAGACATCTCAACTACACTTTTACGACATCTTGAGATAAATGAGATATACAATCACCTTCACGACACACTGAAAAAGATGATGCCTTTCGATTCCCTCTTTCTTATTCGCATTGAAGGCGAAAAAGGGCGTTTCATAAAGATATTCGGGGATGAGTATTTTAAGGAAGGGGAAGGATTTAGTTTTTCCAATTCTCTCATAAGTGTAACGGTAAAAAACAATATTCCGATTCTTAGAAATATGAAGGAAACGGAATTTAAGAGAATTCCCATTCTGTACCCCGGAGAGCATATCAAAAAAGGATACCAATCATTTATTCTGTTTCCTATAATTGATCCTCATGGAGAATCTGCTGATAACAGGTTGGTTCTCCTATTTGTTAACAAATCTCAAAAGATTAGGTATGACGAAAAGATGGTACGCGATATAATCACTCCTACAGCTAATATTTTCGCAACGGCAATAGAACGTTCTTTGTTATATGAAAAGGTAAAGGATCTCGCAATAAAGGACGGTTTAACAGGCCTTTATAATCATCGATACTTCCAAACAACCCTCAAAGAGATGTTACGTGAAGCACAGGTAAATCGTTATCCTATCGCTTTAATTATGATTGATATTGACTTTTTCAAATCTTTCAATGACAAATACGGACATCAAACAGGTGATAGAGTTTTGAAACACCTTGCAGAAATTATAAAGCGGATAATCCCTTCCAATGCACTACCGGCACGTTACGGAGGAGAGGAATTTGTAGTGGTGCTTCCGAATAAAAATGAGAATCAAGCCGTTGAATTTGCCGAGCAATTACGATCGGCAGTGGAGAATACATCAATAAAATATAACGACACATTATTAAAAATAACCATTAGTCTTGGCGTAGCTGTTTTCGACGGGAAATATCTTTCAAGTGATATTTTGATCAAACATGCTGATTTGGCTCTTTACGATTCAAAGAAAAACGGAAGAAATAAAACAACTATACATTAGTCCGCTTTCGTAATCCCATTTTCGGTATTCCCAAACTCTCCCTGTATTTTGCGACCGTCCTTCTTTTAATGTCTATCCCCTCTTTGTTCAAAATTTTGGTTATTTGTAAATCCGATAAGGGGGTCTTTTTATCCTCTTCATCAATGATCTGTTTTATCCTGCTCAATACACTGCTAACAGAAATATTTCCATTAATACTCTTTGTCCTTGCGAGGAAGAAAAACTTAGATGGGAATATACCGTGAGGCGTATCAAAATATTTATTGGCCAGAGCCCGAGTTACGGTGGAACTACTTAAATTCAACGATTCGGCAATTTCTTTCATGTAAAGAGGTTTTAGACTTTCTATGCCTTCTTCAAAAAATCTGTATTGCCTGATTAGTATTTCGTGGGCAATCTTCTCTATGGTTTCTCTTCGCCTGTATAGATTCGCTATAAACGATTTTGCACTGTACAAATATTTTTTTAAATTCTTTTTTTCTTCCGCCGATAAGTTTCCCTTCTCCCCGTTTAAAAGAGAGAGGTAATAATTATTAATTCTTATTGTAGGCAATTCCTCCTCGTTGATTATAATTTCGTATTTACCATTTATCTTTCTGATTATAATATCCGGCGTTATATAGTTATTGTCCTGTTTCATATTTACAATGGGAACCGGGTGACATGACTTAACAGCTTCCAAAATAGATTCCACTTCTTCAACGGGAAGCCCGCTAAGTTTAGAAATTTTATCAATTGCTCCCGCTTTAAATTCCTTCCCATATCTTCTCAAAATGTCCGCGTATCTGTTTCCATCAAATCCCTTTTTGTTTAATTGATAGGCAATAAATTCGAACATATCTCTCGATCCCACTCCTCCGGGGGAAATTTCCTTCATTATTTCAATCGCCGATTTCACTTTATCAGGTGTGAAATTATATTTCTTCGATACTTCATCAACGGACATACGCAAAAAACCGTTTCCGTCAAGAAGATCCACTAAAATTTTTCCTATATCCAATTCTTTCCCATGTAATTTACTGAAATAATCCATTTTGAAAGTTTCAAGAATATCTTTCTCTTCCGGGTAAATATCAGGGGAAATTGCATCGTCAATTTTTTTGGGAGCATAATATTTATACTTAAAATCCTCTTCATGAATCCATTCAAATTCTTTTAAAAATTTGTCAAGATTCTGGTCATCTCTTTCAATAGTTGTCTGTTCTATTTCTGATTCTTCTTCCTCACTTTTTTCAAGTATGGGATTCTGTTCAAGTTCGGTCTCTATCAACTGCTCCAAATCGGTCCTATTGACCTGCAGCAATTTCATCAACTGAACTAATTGACCGGAAACATTTAGTTCGAGCCGTTGATTGAGATTTAATTTCATAACTTAAACCGTTTACCGAGATATTTTTCTCTCACCTCTTCATCGTTGACAAGCATGTTTGTTTCACCGTTAATCAATATTTTCCCTTCGTACATAATATATGACCTATCCGTTATTTCCAATGTCTCTCTAACATTATGATCTGTGATTAAAATACCTATATCTTCATCTTTAAGGCAAAGTATTATTTCCTGCAAATCGGCCCTGACAATCGGATCAATACCTGTGAAGGGTTCATCGAGGAGCAAGAATCGGGGACTGGTAGCCATTATTCTCGCAATTTCAACCCTTCTTCTTTCACCACCGGAAAGATTGGCTCCCATGGAATTTTTTATATGCGCTATGGAGTATTTCTCCAGCAATTCTTCTGTTTTAGCCATTCCTTCCTTTTTTGAAAATCCTTTCATTTCAAAAACGGAATATATATTCTCCCAGACCTTAAGTCCCCTAAAAATCGAGGATTCCTGCTGGAGATAACCTATGCCCATCCTGGCTCGTAAATACATCGGCAATTCGGTAATATCTTCACCATTAAGCATTATCGTGCCACCGTTCTCCCTTATGAGCCCCACAATCATATAAAATGTCGTTGTTTTCCCCGCTCCGTTGGGACCGAGAAGTCCAACTACTTCCCCGCTTTCAAGATAGATGGAAACATTATTTACTACCCGCCTTTTACCATAAATTTTAACCAAGCCCGTAGCGGATAATCTATCTTTCCGTTCTTCTATAACTGCCATCAACTTCTCCAAAAGCCTTGATTGTTTTTATGCTATCCTTTTCAATATCAATCTCTATACTATCCGAATTTACCAGTATGGAGTCTTTCTTATTATACTCCATTTCCGCATGATTGTAAAATATAATAGTCCTATTTTCCCCTTCGGATATGAATTTCATCGTATCCCCTTTTATGTTTACTTCTTGTGTTGCATATTTCGGAGCTCCCGTAATAACACCGTTATTTTTCTTGAGGAAGAATATACCGTTCTTACCTTTGATATTACCCTGTTTAACTCTTATATCGAGATTGTCTATAAATCTTGCCACCGAATCACCATCGAAGATAACAGTATCACTTTTTATGAAAATCGTATCGCTATCCTCAAGGATCCGCAACACCGGATTATCAAAAAAACGAGAGTAATTTTCACGATTAATTATCACTCCTCTCCCCGATATGATTGAAACGGAATCATTCCGAGAAACAAACTCTACATTTCCATACATATCCATCGTCGAATCTGTCATATCCAGAACAAATTTGTCTCCTTTCAAAACATTTCCCTTTATAATAAAACGATTATTCCCGATAAATTCGGCAATGGAGCTTTTAGGGTAAAAACACATTTTATCGGTTTCATAAACATTACCATTATCTTTGCCTTTTACGGAATCGCTTAAAAGAAAAAGAGTGTCCTCGAACATCTCTGCGAATCCGGATGTAAAACTAATATTGTCCATTTGAAATTTAACACTATTGAAAAATTTTGTTCTATTTTGTCCCCCCGAGGTATAAATAACCATGGAATCCGATTTAACGGAATAGGTTACCCCATATACAGGAAACAAGAATAAAAAGGTAATAACAAATGAAACACTATATCTTTTCTCTACCCTCAACATTTTTTATAACAATCTCTTTCAGATCACTCCTCGAAGTAAGATCTTTCCCCTTTAGCAACATTCCGCTCTGTTTAAGCAGAATCTCTCCCGGAGCGTGTAAAACTTTTTCACTGTTATTCCAGAACAGACTATCCGTTCTGAGTTCAACCGAATCTTTCGTTAAAACGAATACATTTTTATATGCATAAAGATCGCCTCTATCAGGATAGAACAATCCGCTGTCCGCTTTTAAATACGAATCAAAACTGTCCTGTTTAAAAAATGTCAAATTAAAATTGAAAATTACAATCATCGAATCACCCGGACTTTGAATAGCCTTTTCAGCTAAAAGAGTCCACTCTTTATGCCCTTTTCTCGTAGTGTTGATAGTAAAATCCGTTAGATATTCGGATTCTCTGCTTTTTACAATCTTATCATCGTTATTGCAGGATGCTAAAAAAAGTAATAATAGCAGGAGAATTAATCGTTTCATATCGTAATTTACCATCGCATAAGCAGCATGTCAAGTTTTAAGGATAGATTCTCTCAAGGGTGCGTGGAAAAGCAGCCGTTTCTCTTATATGATGCAGTTTACATATCCATCTCACAGTTCTCTCTATCCCTAGCCCGAAACCGGCATGAGGAACCGAACCGTATTTTCTTAGATCGAGATACCACTTGAATGCATCAAGGGGAAGGTTAAATTCTTCTATTCTGTTGACAAGAGTATCGTAGTTCTCCTCTCTCTGACCGCCCCCCACAATCTCTCCATATCCTTCGGGAGCCAGCAAATCGAATCCCAGCGCTAATCTTTCATCTTCCGAATCTCTTTTCATATAGAATGCTTTTACGGCAGCAGGATATTTGTAAACAAATGTAGGAACATCGAAATGCCTGGCAATTACCTCTTCGTGAGGTGTTCCGAAATCATCTCCCCATTTGAAATCCATGCCACTTTCTTTTATAATATCAACGGCTTCGGTATATGTTATTCTATTAAAAGGCTTATTACACCTTTTAAGTGCGGAAACATCCCTTTCCAACATTTCGAGATCATTATTCCTGTTCTCCAAAACACGATTCACAATGTATCTCAACATTTCTTCGGTAACATTCATCGCATCATTTATATCTGCATAAGCCATCTCAGGTTCCACTTGCCAGAATTCGGTCATGTGCCTTCTTGTCTTTGATTTTTCCGCTCTGAATGCAGGCCCGAAACAGTAAACGTTTCCCAATGCCATTGCAGTGGCTTCATTGTAAAGTTGTCCACTCTGACTCAAATACGCCTTCTCTCCGAAATAATCAACTTCAAAAAGTGTAGTGGTTCCCTCACATGCAGCGGGCGTAAAAATAGGGGCATCAACGTGGGTAAACCCGTTATTGTTGAGAAAATCCCTCGATGCATTTACTACTTCGGCTCTAATTCTAAGAATCGCTGCTT
>QNBC01000100.1 GCA_003641665.1 candidate division TA06 bacterium | reverse complement strand
GAGCAGCATCTTTAATTTCTTATCTTGACTTAAAATGTACTTGATATTTGCATATGCTTCTTTTATTTTTCTGTTTTGCTCTGCATACTCTCTGTTTTGCCTCTCCACCATTTTCACCCTTAAAGCTGTTACATAGACTCTGCCATATGAAAACGCTCCATAAATAAGCAGAGCAATAAATAGAGCAAGCAGGAAAAATATCAAAATCACAGTCGGTCTACTAATACGATATTCTTTTAGTTTACCCCCTCTTGCCGAAACAAGAATCAAGGTAAAGTAGTCGTGTGCCTTTTTAAGCATCGTAATCATTTGCGAACGCCACTACGAGATCCGTACATGCCTTTACATCCGAGACGGAAACCATTTCCGACGGAGAATGTATATATCTCGAGGGAATGGAAATCGCCCCGGTAGGTATACCACCGGCTGTAATCTGAATACCAAAAGCATCCGTGGTACCATGCTCGAGTATTTCAAGCTGGTATTTTATTTTGTGTTTCTTCGCCACATCAATTAATTTCTCTCTAACCTTTCGATTTGTTAACATACCGGAATCTTTTACTTTTATCGCTGCTCCACCATCGAGTTTTACTTCCATTTTAGCCGATTCAGGTGTGTCCCCCGTACCCGTAACATCAAGAGCAATAGCACAATCGGGGCTTATTCTGTAAGCCGCTGGACGAGCACCTCTAACACCGACTTCTTCCTGAGAAGCGAATACGAAATAAATAGTGTTTTTAGGCTTTTTAATCTTCTTCATCGCTTCAATCATTATATAACATCCGATTCTATCATCAAGAGACTTTGCGATTATTCTATTATCCGTTACGATAGTCTCAGCTGCATACGTTCCCATATCTCCTACTTCAATCATCTTCTCCGCTTCTTTTTTGCTCTTTGCACCGATGTCTATATATAGTTTATCGAGGGGAGATACCTTTGCCGAACTATCTCTTTTCTCTTCACCTATAACACCTATCACGCCGTTTTGAAACCTGATTCGGTGAACAAGAGCATGAAAGGGGAAAAATCCTCCAATGGCAGTAAATCTTAAAAATCCGTTTTCATCGATATGATTCACCATTACGCCAATTTCATCCATATGAGCATCGAACAGAATAGTTTTCCCTCCTTTTTTACCATTGATCCTGGCAATAAGATTTCCCATTACATCCGTTTCTATGGAATCACAATAATTTTTTATCTCTTTTTTAATGAAATTTCTAATATCATCCTCATTACCGGAGGGAGATGATATTTCAGTAAGCTTTTTAATTAGCTCTCTCATTATTCCTCCTAATTATAAACTTTTTAAAACCAAATCGGTTAAATTTATCTTGTTTTTTAAATCGTTAACGGAACTAATGGAAACAGGAGAATGTATGTATCTCGCAGGTGTTGCATAAACTATCGTTTTTATTCCTGTACCCGATATCTGGAGAACTCCGGCATCCGTGCCCCCCACCCCCGGTTTCTTGAACTGGAAGGGAATTTTATTTTCTTCGGCTACTTTTACCGTCAATTTCAATAGTTCCTTTGAGGCAAAAGATCTACCGTCTTTAATAGTTACACAGGGACCTGCTCCGATTTTAGGACTCTTATTAATGTCTTTTTTATGAGGAAAATCCTGGGCTCCCGTTCCCTCCAAAATAATAGCATAATCGGCTTTTATTCGCTCTCCGATTACAGAAGCTCCTCTAAGTACTACTTCCTCTTGCACAGTGAATACCGCATAAAAATCATGTTTATATCTCTTTTTCAACAATTCAATAATGGCTACACAACCTAATCTATCATCAAAAGCCTTTCCTTTTATCATACTGTTTGACAGTTTTTCAAATTTTGTATCAAAAGCAACAGGATCTCCCAATTTAACATATTTTGCCGTTTCCTCTTTCTTTTCCGTTCCAATATCTACCAATAAAGATGAAAATGGCACCGGTTTTCCCCTCTCGTCTCTCGAAGTAAGATGAATCGGTTTTACCATTATAACACCGGGAATTTTGTCTCTTCCAACAATTACCCTTTTATCGACACATACGCGAGGGTCAATCCCTCCGACTCGCCCGAGTTTCAAAAATCCCGATTCATCGATTCCCGTTACAAGAAATCCCACCTCATCCATGTGGGCAACTGCCATGAGTTTCTTTTTGCCGCCGGTGCCCCTTTTCAAGGCAATGATATTTCCCATGGCATCTATTTCAACACTGTCCGCATATTTTTCCGCTTCTTCCGTGAGTAGTCTACGAATCTCCCATTCATCCCCCGATACGCCCATTGCATTGGAAAATTTCTCTATGTTCATCATTCCTCCGTTACTCAAAACGATTCTCGTAATTTTCGTCAAGAGAAGCAATATACCGTGCAGTTAATTTCCCCGCATTTATAACACTGTTAATGTTAATTGTTTCACTCGAAGTATGCATATTTCTTATGGGTAAAGATATAAGTACCGTAGGAATGCCCCTCCTCGATATCTGAATTCCCGTTGCATCCGTTCCGCTCATTCCGGGCGTAACTTCTATTTCGTATTTTATATGTTCCTCTTCCGCTATGTGCATAAGCTCCCTCGTAGCTCCCGGGTGCAGATTTGGTCCTCTCGCGATGGTCAAAACGGAATCTATGTCGAAACCTTCGTCCTTCGGAACACCGGGCTGCAAACCGAAAGTAGCATCCATCACTATGGCAAGATCGGGATCCGTATTGAATCCTGCCGTTTTTCCACCTAACATCGTATACTCTTCCTGCAGTGTAAAAACACCGAAAACATCCCATTTATGCTTTAACTTCGTCAGTTCGTACATCGCATAGATCATAGCCGCACAACTCGCTCTATTATCAAGCGATTTACTTGCGAATTTTTTATTCTTCAATTCGGTAAATCTGGATCTGTATGCAACGGGGGTTCCTATCTCAACACTCTTCTTTAATTTCGTATAATCAAGACCGGTATCTATGTATAAATCTTCTCTTCCATACGGTTTTCCTCTATCATCTTCACTCTGAAAATGCGGAGGGATGGAGCCGATTACACCCGGTATGTTCTCCTTTCCAAGCACCATTACTTCCATCCCGGGAAGAATTCTAAGATCAATACCTCCAACGGTAGAAAATCTCAACAATCCGTTTTTTTCTATGCCTGAAACAATCAGACCGATTTCATCGATGTGAGTGGCTATCAAAACTTTATTTTTCCCCTCTATCCCCTTCTTAAAAGCGGTTAAATTTCCCGCTTTATCTCTATTTATGCCATCTGCATACGGGGATATAAGCTCTTCCGCCTTTTTAATGACATCATCTTCAAAGGATGTTAACCCGTAAGAGGAAGAAAGTGTTTTCAAGACCTCTACTATATCCATTTACACCTCTTTGTCTTCAAAATTTTTTATTAATTCTATAATCCTTGAAAAATCTTCATCAGAGTAGAATTCTATTTTTATATTTCCCGCCTTTCCTCGCTTGTTTATCCTAACCTTTGTTCCTAAATGGCGTGAAAGTTGAATTTCGATATCCTTTATGAAGGGCGATTCAATAGTTTTGCTTTGCTTTTGAGGATATTTCGGCTTTATCATCTTTTCAAGTTGCCTAACCGTTATTCCGTTGTTTTTCACCTTTCTTGCAAGAGCCAATTTATCTTTATCACTATCCAATCTCAAAATTATTCTCGCATGTCCTTCTTTCAAATCTCCCTTTATCAGCATCTCCTGTATCACCTGGGGTAGTTTAAGCAATCGCATTGAATTGGTAATTGCGGCTCTCGATTTCCCTATGGTGCGTGCAATTTCATCTTGCGTTTCTCCGAATTCATCCATAAGACGTTTATATCCCCGCGCTTCATCAATGGGATTCAGACTCTCGCGTTGTACATTTTCGACAATAGCGAGTTCAAGTGCTTCTCTATCGGAAAGGTCCTTAACTACAGCGGGGATTTTTTCAATCCCGGCTCTCTTGGACGCTTCCAACCTACGTTCACCGCATACTACTTCGAATCGATTGCCCGGCTTATCTCTGACAATTATAGGTTCTATAACACCCTTTTCTTTTATGGAATCTATTAGAGAAATGAGATCCGTATCATCGATAAATGAACGCGGTTGATAGGGATTCGGATCTATAATACCGACATCTATCAAAGCGACATGTTCACCCGACAGGTCATTTACCGGGATAAGAGCATCTAATCCTTTTCCCAATGCCTTTCTCTTATGCTTGCTCATGTCTGTCCATTATTTCCTTTGCAAGTTTCATATAACTCATTGCCCCCAGACTTGTGGAATCGTAAAGAATAATCGGTTTTCCGAAACTCGGTGCCTCGGCGAGACGAACATTTCTCGGAATTACCGTTTTGAACAATTTATCCTTAAAATAGGATCTCACTTCATCTTCAACCTGATGAGAAAGATTAAGGCGTGAATCATACATTGTGAGAAGAACACCATCGATAAAAAGCTCCGGATTCAAACGCTCCTGAACGAGTTTCACCGTATTGAGTAGTTTACTGAGTCCGTCAAGGGCATAAAACTCACTCTGAATCGGGATTATAAGCGATTTCGATGCCGATAATCCGTTCACCGTGAGTATCCCGAGAGACGGAGGAGGATCTATAATTATATAATCAAATCTAGCTACAACTTTGGCAATTTCTTTTCTAAGGATCAATTCTCTCTCTTCAATATTTACCAACTCAACTTCGGATGCTACGAGAGAGATGTTGGAAGGAACGACTTTTAGAAATTCAATCTCCGTTTCGGTAATAACATCATTAAGATTGGCTCTACCTATAAAAACATCATAAACTGTTTTATTGAGAGATCCGGGCTCAATTCCAACTCCACTTGTTGCATTCGCCTGGGGATCTATATCAATCAATAAAACTCTCTTCTCAGCCACAGCAAGGCATGCCGCCAGATTGACAGCTGTTGTCGTTTTGCCAACTCCACCTTTCTGATTGGCTATTGAAATTATCTTCGTCATACTTGAGGCATTATAACAAAAATGACCCCAATTGTCAAAGTAAATTATCTATTTTAAGTTAGACGGGTGTGGACATATTAACCGGTAATAAGAGAGATACTGAAACAAGTTCATCATACACTCTCCCTTGTCACCCTGAATTTATTTCAGGGTCTATGAGATTCCGAAACAAGTTCGGAATGACAAAGTCAAGTGAAAAATGACTCTTTTTCTGTCCCATTGGGCATGTATTTAATTCATTTCAGGATTATTCCGGGGGCTCGTATCCCTCTCTTTTTGCCACCCTGAATTTATTTCAGGGTCTAATCCGCACTTTCGGGAGGGATTCTGAAACAAGTTCAGAATGACAAAGTCAAGCATGTGATTCCCCCGGATTATGTGCTGAATTCATTTCAGGATCTCTTCCCCCTTTTCTCTGCATTGTTTCCCTTGATAAAAAATACAATTTTATGTATATTTAACCATGAGCTATATTTTGAGATTTAAAAACAGCATATGGATTCCGACATTTACAATTCTCCTATTCATAGCCTCGGCATTTTTTAATAGGGGTGGCGAATCATTCTACTGGCTCAGATTATGGGAATTTTTTCTTCTCACCTCCATAATGATTTCAGTGCTCTATGAAACACATGATAGAGAAATTTCCTTAAATTATAACGGTTCCATATTTGTTTTTCTCCTCTTTATTGTTGCTGTAATTATTTCCACAATTTTCAGTTTCTACACCTGGGGTAGTATTTCCGATCTTCTGGAAATATCCTCGTATGTTTTGCTCTTTTTCTTTATTTTCATGTTCAAAAACAGGAAAATGGAAACCCTCTTTATAGGGACATTTATTGTCCTCGGATTAATCGATGCAATTTTTGTAATATGGCAACACTATGTTTTTCACTATGCACGTCCGGCAGGATTTTTAAGATATGCAAATTGGAATGCACAATTTATTTTATATTCGAGTGTACTTATGATTTATCCAATGAAACTTTTTTTCCGAAAAAACAGACGTTTTTTTTATTTGTTTATAGCATTCCTTTTAATTGCTATTTTTGCAATGATACTTTCGGCTTCGAGAATGCTGATAATCCTTATTCCAGTTGTCCTTTTTTCATTGGGAATACTCTTCAAGAAGACAAAAATTACGGTGATTGTTACCGCAATACTCGTCATTCTTGTTCTCGCCGTACCAAATCCCGTGTCCAATAGACTTTTACACAATAGAAATCGATATGATATGCAAAGGCCCAAAATATGGAAAATGTCATACGAAATAGGCATGATAAGACCTTGGATAGGTGTCGGGGAAGGAGCATTCGAGGATTTTGCAGTCATGAAAAATTTCCCCGTCAATGGCGAAAAATGGAGATATAAAGTTCATGCAAAAATCGCCCACAATCAATATCTACAGTACTTTGCAAATTACGGTATTCTCGGTATCATACCATATTTGATTCTGCTTTCCATTATTCTTATATATGCCGTAAGAAAAATTTTGAGTCGTTCAAATGAAGATTCTCCCGGAGGCTTTTGGAGCATTATTTTTATTTTGTTTACGGTTCATTCATTTTTCGACAATCCATTATATCTACCGATAAACGCCATATTTATTTTTACTGCAACGGCTTTTATTGTTCCGGTAACTAAAATAAAAAATTACACTATTATGAAAAAACATTCCTTAAGCTAT
>QNBC01000099.1 GCA_003641665.1 candidate division TA06 bacterium | reverse complement strand
TTTTTTGCTGCTTTAATTGCTTCATCATATTTGTCTTCGCTGTAATATAAATCGGCGAGTTTTATGTATAGCATATATTTCATAATCCGGACTTTTTCCGCTGTATTGGAAAGAAGAGATTCGGCATCCGTTATTTTACCGTTTTTTGCATATAGATCTGATAGAGATATTATTGTGTTTACATAGAATGTGTCTATCTTTAAACTGTCATAAGAAACTGCAATTTTATTGAGAATATTTTCCGATTCTTGGTATTCTCCAATACCGCTGTAGCAACGAGAAATATTGAACAGAATTTTATTATAGTATTGGGAAGAAGGATAATCCGCCAGCATCTTTCGTAAAATTTGAATGGCATTATTGTATCTTTTTAATTTGATTAAAAGGTCGGCAATTTTCAAGTTATCATCAAAAGTTTTAAACTCTAACTTGTTGTAATAATTAAGTGAGGATTCATAATAGCCGATATCAGCATAGATTTCTGCCAGAGTTTTGATATAATACGATTTATCTGAAAGTTGAGATGTGCTGTCGACCATGTAACTGTAGAAGTTAATTAGTTGTTTTATATTACCCCTGTTCCTATAGTATAAATCTATTTCGGAAATAAGCTCTCTTGATTTATCCATGTGCGGGTATTTTCTTACAAAAGCGATTGCCATCTCTATTATGTTTTTATATTTGCCCAGTTTAAAATGACATTTTTCAATATAAAAATAGATGTTTTCATTGATGTTCTTAGGTAATTTGTTTCCCATACTCAAGGATTCAAATTGTTTTAATGCTGTTCTATATTTTTTCATCATGTAGTTTAATGTTGCTATATTATATTTCGCATAATCGATGTTAGGGCTGTTTGGAAAACTGTCCAGTATCACTTTAAAGTAAACAATAGCATCTTTATACAACTTAAGATTTTGGTAGCATTTGGCAATCATATAATAGGTTCTGTCTTTTTCTTTAAAATCCGATGTTTTTTCAGTAATACTTTCGAAAATTTTAAGTGCGTCATTATATTGCCCGAGGTTATATAATGTATAGGCATGGTAGTATCTGCTGTAATAGTACAAATTGTGGTATTTAGGATATACGGATTCAAAATTTTCAAACAAATTCAGAGCCGGTTTGTAGCTATTTATGTTAATAAGGGAAAGTCCCTTGAAAAATAATGCATATGGAACATATCGTGATTGCGGATATAATTCGATTAAATTATTGAAAACATTTATTGCTTTACTGTAGTTACGAATCTTTTCCAGTGAATAACCGTATAAGAATAATATTGATTCGTTGTATTCCGGGATGTCCAGAGTGTCATTGTACAGTTTGGTTACCTCGGAAAATTTATTTTGATATATCAGATCCCACAAAAGAAGTGTATATGTATATTTTGCGAACTGACAATTCTTATTTTTTAATGATTCCTTAAGACTCGACTCAGCTTCTGTGAAGGAGCTATCTTCAATTTCAAAATATCCTTTCAGCATGTAGATTTTTTTCGTTTTATCAATTTCAAGTAGTGAGTCTATGATTCTATTGGTGACGGGGCGCGGATATTTAAAATGTGTCAGATAAGCGTATGCGTAGTAAAGATTATTTAAGATCCACTTCGGAGGAGATCTGTAGAAAATTTTCGATAGAATACTTAAAGCACTGTCTACCTTTGCTTCCTTGAATTTCAATAGCGATTCGTAAAAATAGGTTTCGGAATAAAGTCCTTTAATAGGCAAGTTGTTTTTTATTTTTGAAAAATAAATTTCGGAACTGTCGAGAAGATTTATCTGATAAAATGATTTTGCTATCCAGAGATATATTACGGATCTATTGGTTTCATCAAATGCATATTTTAACGAAAATCTAAAATTAGAAATAGAGCTGTCATAATTTTCTTTTCTGTATTCGACATATCCGAGGAGGAAATAGGAGGACATGAGTATGTTCTTATCAGTTGAAATATGAATTAGCCGTTTCAAACCATGTGCGGCCTGATTATAATCTCCGAGAGAAATCATTTCTGCTGATTTGTTTAACATTTTTCCAAATTCTCTCTCCGAGGCAGAGAGTAAACTAAATGTTATTAAAATTGAAATTACTATTGGAAAAAATCTTTTCATATTGTTATATTATGATAAAGGCTGTGTTTTGTCAAATATTTCATGTACTTGTTGGTAGATATGTCCGCCTTCACTAAAGTTCCGGCGGACATGTATGGACATCGTATATTAAAATAGAAGTTGCGAGGAGGCATATCTTTGATTATATTTGGTATGTATGGTCAAAGATATGGGGGAAAGCGAACAAGTTGAGTATAACTGTTTTTTTGAAATCATTTTGTAGTTCCAAAATTACAATAATAACGATTATATAACAGGTGGTAAGTATGTCCATACCACGTGCCTTCATGCGTTTATTTAAAGGAGTTAAGAGGTAGACGAATAAAAAAGATGACATATTTGATAAATTGTAGAATATTGTAAACCTTTTCGTTTGTAATATTGTCTATACTTAAAACTTAAATGGAGGTTTAGATAAAAAGTTCAATTTCTATAGGTGATGTATCTCTTCTAATGATCAAGCTTGCAAATGAGAATTAAATCTTGTGGAGGAGTAATAATTATTTTAAGTAATGGGTCTTATAATCAGAGGGAAATATTATTGAATAAAATTTATTATTTTGTTGTATATTTTTTTGAAACATGATAGTATGAGATTCGTAATAAAATATATAGAACAAATGGAGGGTGTATGTATAAGTTAATCTATTTTCTTCTGATACCCGTGTTTTTAATAGGAAAACCTCTTACGGTGGCGGATGCTATTAATTGTGCGAAAACAGGGAACAAGGATATTTTAATTGAAAGGAAAGCGTTAACCGAGAAAAGATTGGAACTCGTGAAATCAATTACAAATTATTTGCCTTCGGTTAATTTGAGCGGATCGTGGGGAAAAAACGGTACGGATCAACCATACAATAGTGTGTTGGATTCATCATACAGTGCCGGAGTTTCACTTTCCCAACCGATATTTAACTACAATCTGCTTGAAAACATAAATGCGAGCAACATTGACAAAGTAAAGGAAGAGCTTTCCTTTAAAGTTTTGGTAAGAACGGTTGAAATTAATACCATAACCAAATTTTATTCCGTGATGGCTTTCAAGAGCAAACTTAAAGCGGCTGAATTTCTATTAGCCAGCAGCAAAGAAAACTTTAATATGGTGGAACAGAAGTACAAGTTGGGAAGTGCTGACAGATCGGAGTTTTTGAAGGCAAAGGTTGATTATCTCAATGCAAGAATAAATTACAATACGTTGAAATCCCAACTGAATGTTGCAAAAAACGATTTGTTTTCTTACATCGGTTTGAATGCGGATACATTTGAACTTGTCGATGATGTGAAAATGGATTCGATTTCATTGCCTGATGCGGATAGCTTGAAATCAAAATTGGTAAAATATGACCCGGAGATACTATCCGCAAGGTTGAATTTACAATATATTGTATCTTCATTAAGGAGAGCGGTTTCCTCCTTTTTGCCTACCGTAAATTGGAATATTTCATACTCAACGAGACTGGATAGCTTTCCTAAATTATCCAATTGGAAGAATGGTGATAGTTGGTCTACTTCAATTTCTTTATCTTTGCCATTATTTAACAGTGGTGGAAGAGCAATTGAAATTGCGGAGGGTAAAGTTAGCTATCAAAAGGCAAAATTGAGTTATGCGAAAAAGCTTGATGAGAGAATGGATGATTTAATGAGTCAGATTAGTGAGTTAAGAACAAGTTATATTAGTTACCAATCGGCAAAAAGTGCCGATGAACTTGCTGAGGAAAACTATAACATCAATAACTTGCTTTACCGGAAAGGTTCGATTTCACAAATCGAATACTATGACGCAAAGAGAGGTTATGAAGAAGCGGAGGCGAATTTAATAAAAGCGAAATACTCATTATTAACAAACAAATTGAAGTTGGATATAATGATTGGGAGTTGGAAAGGAGATTAATATGAAAAAGTTTGTAATTATCGGGATTGTAATCTTAGTTGTAGTTTTAATTATAATCGGTAACATAGTAGGAGGAAACAAAGGGGTTAACGTTTATACGAATAAAGTTGCGAGAGGCAACATCATATCGTATGTTTCCGCTCCGGGTAATATCATATCTAAAAATCAAGTTAACATATCGTCTCAAGTAATGGGAAAGGTTGTTAAAATTAATGTTGAGGAAGGAGACAGAGTCAGAAAGGGGGATACGCTTGCCATCCTTGATGATTTCGATGCAAAGATGAATTTGCAAAATGCGAAGAGTGCTTATATGTCCCAGAAAGCATCCTATGAGTATAAAAAGAGTGTTTTCGAGAAACAAAAGAGTTTATATGAAAAGGGGTATATTTCCGAGGATAAGTTCAGAGGAGAAAAATTGGATTACGAAAATGCCTACAACAGTATGGTTCAACTTGAATCTCAATACAAAAAAGCCAGGAAAAACTTGGAATATACGAGAATTATATCTCCCATAAACGGAACGGTTATATCTGTAAAGGTTAAGGAGGGAGAAACGGTTATTATCGGAACGATGAACAATCCGGGGACCGTGTTGTTTACGGTCGCAGACCTTGAACATATGCAAATGGATGCTCTTTTTGACGAGAGTGATATACCCGACATTAGAAAGGGAATGAAAGCGCGTGTAGTAGTGGATCCCTTACCTGATGATACTTTTAAGGCTGTAGTTACAGAGGTTGCAAGTGCAGGAAAAGTTGTAAATCTCGGGACTAGAGAGGAAGTGGTTAATTTCGAAGTAAAAGCGGACATTATTGGTAATTCAAAGGGAATCAAAAACGGCATGGGGGGAAACATAGATATTATTACAAAACAGAAAAAGGATGTATTAAAAATTCCTTTAACTGCTATACAGAAACGGTTGATTAATGGGAAATTCACTAGAGGTGTTTTTATTTATAAAAATGAAAAAGCACACTTTAAGCAGATAAAAACGGGCATTTCCGGTGAAGATGATATTGAGGCAACTGACGGATTAAAAGAAGGGGATATAATTATATCAGGCCCTTACAGTAAACTGAGAAAACTCAAAGATGGTGATCGTGTAAAGTTAATGAAAAGGGAAAGGAAGCATGGAACGGTTAATCACGAAAGCAAAAAAATCAAAGGAGCGGGAGGGGAATAAATGGATTTTCTGGAAGGAATAAAAAGCGCCATTTTTTATCTCCGCTCAAACAAACTAAGGTCATTTCTTACAACATTGGGGATAATAATTGGTGTCATGACCGTAATTACAGTCGTATCTTTGATAGAAGGATTAAATTTAAAGGTTAAGAACATGTTTTCAACTCTTGGAACCAATGTAATTTATGTTTCGAGATTCCCTTTTATACAGACGAGTTCAAAGAATTGGCGAAAGTACATAAAGCGTAAACCATTAACCGTAGAAGATGCTATTGCAATAAGTAAGCATTGCCCCGATGTCCTTCTTGTTTCTCCTTCAATAAATGCAGGTTCGGATATTAAGTATAAAGGGAAACGTATAGAGCTTGTAAGTGTAAGCGGAGTCAATCAAAATTATCAGGATATAATCGGACAATATGTGGATGAAGGCAGAAATTTTACTGATGGAGAAGTCGAGCGGCGGCGATTTGTTTGTGTGATTGGAAAGACGATTGAAAAAACATTTTTCCCGAACGGGAATGCCATAGGGAAAAGGATAGATATAAGGGGGTATAAATTTAAAATAGTGGGTGTTCTGGAAGAGAGGGGTAACCTTATGGGAAATGATATGGACAATATAGTGAATATACCCTATACAACGTTACAAAAGATTATTGGGAGAAGAAGAAATCTAACAATTGTCGTTTCTGCGGAAGATAAAGAGCTTGCAATGGATGAAATGAGAGGAGTACTCAGAGTCAGGAGAAAAACACCGGAAAAAGCCGAAGATGACTTTTCCTTTGGCACACAGGATATGTTACTTGATTTTTATAAAAAATTTACGGGAGCAGCGTTTCTTGTTATGATTGGCATAGCTTCACTTGCCCTGCTTACCGGAGGTGTGGGCATTATGAATATTATGTATGTAACCGTTACGGAACGCACGAGGGAGATAGGGATAAGAATGGCTATAGGGGCTAAAAAACGCGACATTTTATGGCAGTTTCTAATTGAGACCATAACGATTTCCGTAATCGGAGGTCTGGTTGGAATACTTGCAGGAATTGGATTGGGGAAGTTGATATCGGTTGCCAGTCATTTGCCTTTTGCCGTCGCAGCATGGAGTGTCCTAACGGCATTTTTCGTTTCTGCCGGTGTGGGTATCGTTTTTGGCATTTTACCTGCCAGAAAAGCGGCTAATATGAATCCTGTAGAGGCATTAAGGTACGAATAAGGAGAGATGTATGTTGATAACGGCAAAACATTTAAAAAAAAGTTACCAGATGGGAAAGGTGAAAATAGAAGCTGTAAGAGACGTAAGTCTTGAAATTCATAAAAATGCATTTGTTTCGATTATGGGGCATTACGGGACCGGCAAATCCACCCTCATGCATATAATAGGTTGCCTCGATAAACCTGATTACGGAGAGTATTTCCTCAACGGAAAGGATGTAAGTAAAATTCATGATGATGAACTTGCTGAAATAAGAAATAAATTTATCGGTTTTGTCTTTCAAACATTCAA
>QNBC01000098.1 GCA_003641665.1 candidate division TA06 bacterium | reverse complement strand
TGATGACCTATGACGGCTTAAATCTATATCACTTCCTTCCCATATTTTAGTACTTTTACTTTTCTTAATTCTATTCTAATCTGTTAATTTTGCAACATTATACTCCACACGATGACGCGACCCAAGTGAGGAAATATACCATTATTGTATGGAGAGGCACCTCCGGAATGTCTCCCTGGGCCCTGTGCTGAATTTATTTCAGTATTATTTCAGGGGTTTAATTTCTAAAATAGATTCAAGGCAAAAATATATGGAAACAGCAAAACAGAAATCAAAAGAAACAAGGTAAATTTGTCATTTTGAATCTTTATTCAATTTCAACACTAAAGCGAATTATCATAATTGTCTTACCACAGGTGGTCACTAGGTCTATATTTCATGCTTAAAAACAAATAGGCGGATAAATAGTTTTTACAAATCAACATATAAAATACCCTCTTTACCAACGGGCATTTCCGCTTTGATTTTACCATCCGGCATAACCAACATTGCCCCTCCGAATGAACCATCCTCTCCGATATAATTGACCATCACCCCCTTAGTGCCAATCATTTTTATCCTATTCGTATAGTATTCCTTTTCTTTCGTCCATTCCTCCTTAATACTTATTCCCTTTTCGAATCTCCTGGCAAATGGATACAGTAGCCAATCGGGAGATTTCTTTCTGACTCTGGAAACGATTCCATCATCGAACAAATCACCGCAAATCAGGAATATAAAACTTCCCAGTTCGGTGTTAACTATTTTTAATTGTTTCCCATTTCCATAAAAGGAATTATCTACATTTTTACCATGCCATCCGGGAGTTAATCTCCTGTATTTAAGTATAATTCCTGTGCTCGGACTAATTAAAATGGCGGAATCAAACAGCTTATTGCCATCCTTTTCAAAGAGTCCTACTCCAACATAAATATTAAGCTCCGAGGATAATTTTATCAACCGCTCCGTGTGGCTTCCCGGAATCTCTATGCCTAAGTCCAAATCGTGCAAAGGATTATCGTTGTTTATGAGCCCTGTTAGTGCCGCTTCAGGAAAAAGAATTAAATTCGCACCTTTATGACCTGCTAATTTTATAAAATGTAATATCTTATTAAAATTTTTCTCCATCTCATATTCGATTTTAATAACACAGAGGGCGATTCTCACTCAATTTCTCTCCGGGAACTTACTTTAACGAATTAAAACTGAAATAAACAACACTATTGAAATGTTTTTGATACACGATATTCTCCTCATATCTATTCTGTGAGGGAGAAAGGAGGTAGGTTCCAAGTCCTATCCATATATTATTACTCTTGTAGTATTTCTTGAGTTCATCCAATCTTTTTTTAAAAAAACCGGTTTTTTTTGTATATAACATGGGTATTACAAAATCGACATTTCCCAGATTCAGCCAGCTAACCCAATCTTGTGAAAAATATCTTTTTGCATAACCGGGACCGGAAAGAACAGAAGCAGATAGAAGAACGCCTTTTCCATTGGTCATTTTATGAATTTCCATTATATACTTATTCAAAACATCTCTCTTCCATCTATCAAACAGGTTCAGGACTTCCTTCCTGTTATATGAAAAAGGATAATTGTTTTTCATTGGATCAATCCCATATAATTCGACAAAAAAACTCCGCGTATACTTGTCATATCCGTAATTTAATCCCGGATATCTTATATAATCAAGATTTATTCCGTCTACATTAAATTTTGTGATTATCTCGTTGATTACTCTCTTCAAAAACCGATTTGCATCCATGTTCGCCGGAGATATGAAATAGCCCTCAAGCCCCAAATTTTTAATACCCTCTATATCATATTTATAGAGTTCTTTACCATTCTTATAAGCTGTAATCCAGTCTCTGTGTTTATTTATTATATGCTCGGGATCATAGGGGAATTTTGCCCATGACCACACATAGTACATATTTACCCATGCGTGTACCTTTATATCACTATTATGCGCCAATTTTATGAGATCTAAAAACTTGTAATCGGATAATTTTGAGGGCGCGTATTTTGAATTGTAAAAGGCATACCCCCTGGCATAAACCTGTACAAATATATCAGTGATATGATATCTCTTACACTTCTCAATAATCTTTTTATTGGAAAAGGAAGAATAATCCCACCTTGTTATCCAAACACCCCTATTTCCATACAACGGAACCGATAAAATAAATATAATAAAAATACCCGTTAAAAGACGGGTATTTTTATTTACAAATATTCTTTCCATAAAAAAGAACTATTTTTCTTCTTTGTCCTCTTTCTCTTTTTTGTCTTTTGAGGATTTCTCTTTCTTTTGTTCCTCTACCTTTTCTTCTGTTGATTCTTCTTTTTCTTCAGGTTCTTTTGCCGTATTTTTCTTCACATCTTCATCTTTTTCTTTTTTTACTTCTTTTTCTACGGCAATCTCTTCCTTCTCGGCTTTTGGTTTCTTACTCTCTTCAGTCTCTTTCTTTACAGCTTTCTTTTCCACTTTCTCTATTGTGGTCTTCTTTGCGCTCTTTTTCTCAGTTTTCTTGGGTTTCTTCTCCTCTTTCTCAAGCAATAGCTCTATTAAAGCAGTTTCCGCCCCGTCACCTTTTCTGAATCCGATTTTTGTTATTCTCGTATAACCGCCCTCTTTATCGGCAAATTTCGGAGCTACCTCATCAAACAAAATCTTTACTATATCTCTACTATGAACCTTTGAGTAAACTTCTCTTCTGGCGGCAATTGTGTCTTTTTTAGCCATAGTTATAAGTTTCTCAATGTAACTTCTCAAAACTTTAGCTTTAACCGTTGTCGTTTGAATCGATTTATGTTTAATCAAGGAAATCGCCATATTGCTCAATAGAGCTTTTCTGTGAGCAGTTTTTCTTCCAAGCTTCTTTGTTTTTTTCCTGTGTCTCATAATATACTCCTATAGCTACTATTCATCTTGATATTCTTCAATGTCCATACCCAAATGAAGCCCCATACGCCCAATTTTCTCAATGATTTCATTCAGAGACTTCCGGCCGAAATTCTTGTATTTTAGCATTTCCTGCTCTGTTTTTGAAACAAGATCACCTAAAGTTTCTATATTCGCATTCTTTAAGCAATTTGCCGCTCTTACGGATAATTCAATTTCACTTACGGGCATTTTCAGCAGTTCTTTGATTCTTTCTTTCTCTTCATCCACCTTCATTTCTTCAACTTCTTCCGATTCAATATCATAGGTTATGAAAGGATTCATATGTTCTTTTATAATAAATGCCGCATAAGCAACGGCTTTTTCAGGTTGTATACTACCATCGGTCCACACTTCGAGAATAAGTTTATCATAATCGGTTCTCTGTCCGACACGAGTGTTTTCAATAGTGTAATTCACTCTTTTTATGGGAGAAAATACCGCATCTACATATATTCTATTAACAGTCGTATCTTTCTTTTTGAACTCTTCCGAATTGTGATATCCTTTCCCAACGGCAACCGTAAGATCCATTTTAACATCGGCTCCGCTACTCAATGTTGCTATATGCTGGTCGGGGTTTGCCACTTCCACATCCATATCACATTCTATATCACCTGCCGTAATCTCTCCTTTTCCCGATTTTTGCAATCTCAACACCTTGGGAAAATTTTGTCTGTTATGATAAATGAATCTTACTTTTTTCAAGTTCAGTATAATGTCTATTGTAGATTCTTTTACATTCTCTATTTGGGTGAATTCATTCGTTACTCCTTCAATATCAACGGCTATTATTGCCGCCCCGGGGACAGAGGATAGTAATATTCTTCTAAGCCCGTGACCAAAAGTTACACCGTAACCCTTTTCCAACGGACCAAAAACAAATTTACCATATGTTTTTGTTACTTCTTCTTTATCAACCTTTTCAGGTACTTTTAATGATTTAAAAATCATTCACTGCCTCCGATTATTATTTAGAATAGAGCTCGATAATAAGATTATCGTTAATAGGTGTAGTTATATCCTCTCTCTTAGGCATTTCAGCAACAACACCTTTAAACTCTTCTTTATTTAATTGCAACCATGAAGGGAGCATTCCTTCCGAAGTTTTCTCCAACATATCCACTATTATGGGAATTTTCCTGCTCTTCTCTTTTACACTGATTACATCTCCCTTAGATACGCGATATGAAGGAATATTCACCTTTTTCCCGTTTACCGTAATATGTCCGTGTGTCACAAGTTGTCTTGCCGATGCCCTTGTGGGAGCAAATCCGAGACGATAAACCGTGTTATCCAATCTTCTTTCCAACAATTCAAGTAATATATCTCCCGTAACACCTCTTGCTCGGGCTGCTTCCAGAAAATATCCGTGAAATTGTTTTTCAAGCAATCCGTACATTCTTTTAACTTTCTGCTTTTCTCTCAGCTGCTCTCCATAGCCGGTTAATCTGCTTGTTCTCCTGTTCTTTGCTTCTCCCGGGATATATGCTCTTTTTTCAAATTTATTCTTCTGTTTGAACCCGAGATACATGTTTTCTCTTCTTTCCAATTTGGTTTTAGGTCCACGATACCTTGCCATATTGTCCTCCTATATCCTTCTCTTCTTTGGCGGCCTACATCCATTGTGTGGAATAGGGGTTACGTCTCTTATTGCCGTAACATTAAGTCCCACTCCGGCAATACTTCTAATAGCCGCTTCTCTTCCGGCACCAGGCCCTTTTACCCAAATTTCTACATTTTTCATTCCGGCATTTTTAGCTTCCAATGCTGCTTTCTCAGCAATTTTCTTTGCTGCAAAAGGTGTACTCTTTTTACCACCTTTGAATCCCAAAACACCGGCACTAGCCCATGATATCACTTCACCATTCTTGTTAGATAAAGTTACTATTGTATTATTGAACGATGAATGGATATGTGCAATACCATTCTCTTCCACGTTCTTTTTATGCTTTTTTCCTTTTGTACCCTTACGAGCCACTCTTACCTCCTAATACTCACTATTTTTTGGGCGGATTTTTCTTTTTAAGCTTTACCGACCCTTTACCTTTGCCCTTTCTTGTGCGGGCATTCGTTTTTGTTCTTTGACCTCGCACAGGTAATCCTTTCCTGTGTCTTATGCCGCGGTAGCAACCGATACTAATCAGCCTTTTTATATCCTGACTGATTTCCTGACGGAGAGCACCTTCCACTTTGTAGTTGTTTTCAATTTCTTTTCTTATGCTTTCCAATTCTTTATCGGTTAGATCTTTCATCCTTTTCGAAAGATCAATATCACACTTTTTAAGTATATCCGTCGCTCTGGTTCTACCTATTCCGAATATATAGGTAAGTGCTATTTCAGCTCTTTTATTGTTGGGTAAATCAACACCTGCTATACGTGCCAAACCAAACCTCCTATTTATCCTTGTCTCTGTTTGTGTCTGGGATTTTTGCAAATCACCCTTACAACACCGTGTCTTTTTACAATTCTACAGTGTTCGCACATTTTCTTTACTGATGCTTTTACTTTCATGCTTACCTCCAATTACTTATATCTATAAATTATTCGTCCTCTTGTTATATCATACGGAGATAACTCAATGGTAACCCTGTCTCCCGGTAAAATCTTGATTTTATGCATCCTTATTTTTCCGGAGACATGAGCAAGTACAATTTGCCCCGTATCAAGTTTTACCCGATATTTCACATTGGGCAAAACTTCAGTTATAACGCCTTCGACAACAACACCTTTCTTCTTACCCGTTGGCATTGCTGAATCTCCCTATGCTGGCAATAATCGACGAAGCAACATCGCTTACCGATTTGGAACCGTCGATTGTAATTAACCTATCCTTGTAATACTCTAACAAAGGTGCCGTACTTTCTCTGTAAACTTCAAGTCTGTGTAAGATCGTTTCTCTGTTGTCATCTTTTCTCACAATTAGTTCACTTCCGCAAACATCACAATGTTTACCATCTTTTGGCGGATTAGTCAATAGATTGTATACGGTGCCGCATTGGGGGCAGACCCTTCTTGCCAAAAGTCTATCAATTATAATATCATCACCTGCATTCATTGCTATGACAGCATCGACCTTTTCACTTCGTCTCTCAAGCAATTTATCAAGTCCTTCCGCCTGTTTAACAGTCCGAGGAAAGCCGTCGAACAAAAAACCGTCATATGATTTATTTTCCTTCATTTTACTCTCGATGAGTTCTATTATCATATTGTCCGGGACGAGGGCTCCCGATTCGACAATATGTTTTATCTTCTTTCCGAAATCATCTCCGTTTTTAATGCTTTCCCTCAAGATATCTCCTGTGGATATATTACAGAGATTAAATTCCTTTGAGATAATGACGGCTTGTGTTCCCTTTCCAACACCTGGAGGACCCAACAAAATTATATTCATCTACCTTCTACCTCTGATTTTGCCTTTTTTTACAAAACCATCGTAATGTCTCATAACGAGATGTGACTCGATTGTATTCATTACTTCTATCACAACACCTACGATAATCAATAATGAAGTACCACCGAAGTAGATATTAGAATGTGTCCAATTCATTATATAAATAGGCAAAATGGCGATAAAAGTAAAGAATATGGCTCCCGGAAGTGTGATTCTTACCATAACATGGTCTATATATTCCGCTGTTCTTTTGCCCGGCCTAACCCCCGGAACAAAACCACCGTATTTTTGCATATTATTGGCAATCTCCTCGGGGTTTATCACCATTGCCGTATAGAAATATGCAAAGAAAACGATAAGCAAGCCGTATATCGTTACATATAAAGGC
>QNBC01000097.1 GCA_003641665.1 candidate division TA06 bacterium | reverse complement strand
TTTTATTTGTTTCTTTTGCAATTTTTACCATCCCCCCGGTGCTAAGTACATAATCTGCCGCAAGAGAAGCCTCAAGCTTTGCTTCCGGATGAACAATCACGATGGCATCGGGATGCAGGACGCGCGCCATTTCTACATCATCTTTTTTAATTAGATTATGAACATAACAATAACCCGGGTAGGGAATAATCTTTTTTAATGTTTTGGTTTGTACGTAAGAAGCAAGATTGCTATCGGGAACAAACAGAATTGTATTTGCATCTAAACTGTTCACTATATCCACGGCATTTGCAGAAGTGCAGCATATATCACATTCCGTTTTTGTCTCGGCAGTGGTATTTACATAGCAAACCGTTTTTGCCCCGGGATATTTCTTTTTAAACTCTCTTAATGATTTAGCAGAAACCATATCAGCCATGCGGCATCCGGCTTCAATTTCGGGAATATATATATGTTTTTCAGGGGAAAGTATTTTTGCTGTTTCAGCCATGAATTTAACACCGCAAAAAAATATGTTTTTATTATCAAGTTTTGTAACCTTTTTACTCAATTCAAGTGAATCACCCAAAAAATCGGATATATCCTGAATCTCGGGAATTTGATAGTTATGGGCAATAATAACCGCATTTAGTTCTTTCTTTAGTTTTAAAATCTCTGTCTGTTTTTCTTCATTAGTCATAAATGTTCCTTTGTTATAAGGTCTTTGATTGTGTAAGATTTTAAACATTTAATCATTTCAGCATTAAAGTGCTTCCAGAGATTTGCCGTAAGACACTCGGCTTTATTCTTCTTCCTTGCAGGGCAGAGAATTTTTTTATCCACTCTTTCCACGGCGTTTATAACATCAAAAACGGAGATCTTTGAAGGGGGTTTTGATAGAATATAACCACCTTTGATTCCTCTGGTGCTTTTGATTAGTTTTTTCATTCTCATTTTTCTAAAAAGTTGTTCAAGATACTTGTTGGAAATATTCTCATTACGAGAGATTTCACTAATGGAAATAGGGTCATCGGTCTCTTTCATAGCAATGTAAACCACTGCTTGTAAGGCATATCGCGCTTTTGTAGTAATTATCATACCGCCTCCTTTGGCTATATCCTACTATATTTATGTATTTTTGTCAAACAAATTTATGAGAGTTGGGGTAGATAGATATGGGTGTATTCTTTACTTTATCAGCTAATAAATAAAATTGAAAAGAATAGAATGTTTTCCCTCCGTGGAGGTTTCGGAAGATAAGTAAAGAAATCCTTATAATTGGATTTTTTATATGTAAGAGATTTTGCATTCGGAGATATAAAGACATTGTGTATAAATGTAAAATAAACTTCATATAAGAGGGGCGGAATTGTAAGCCTACCCCTCTTATAAAATCCGTTAACTATTGCTTTTATTTTATTACCGCTATTTTCTTTGTATATTTATATCCGCCAATATCTATCTTTACAAAATATACGCCTCTGTTTCCATCCCATTTAACACTATGTTGCCCCGGGAATTGTACACTATAATAACTGTACAATTTTTGACCTAAAATATTATATATATTTATTGTTACATTCTTTGTATCTGAAAGATTATAATCTATATTTAATCCTTCCGACATTCTAACGGAAATATTATATACATTATTTTTATTTCTGTTTTTAGTTTCCTTTATACCCGTATTCCCATAATAATGAATTAAATAAAGTCCGTCATAATAATCGGCAATGTACGCAATTGTGTCCTTGACATATACACCATAAGCAATATCTCCCGTATCATAGAAACCGATTTCCGTAGGATTTGTGGGATTAGATATATCTATGATACGGAGTCCGTTGTAATAATCGGCAACATACGCAATTGAGTCCGCTACATATACACTATAAGCATACCCTTCCGTATCATAGAAACCGATTTCCGTAGGATTTGTGGGATTAGATATATCTATGATACGGAGTCCGTTGTAATAATCGGCAACATACGCAATTGTGTCCTTCACATATACACCATAAGCATATCCTCCCGTATCATAGAATCCGATTTCTGCAGGATTTGCGGGATTTGATACATTTATGAGGCGCAGTCCGTCATCCCAATCAGCAATATATGCAATCGTGTCTTTCACATATACATCATAAGCATAACTTCCCGTATCATAGAATCCGATTTCTGTAGGATTTGTGGGATTTGATACATTTATGAGGCGCAGTCCGTCACTATAATTAGCTATATATGCAATCGTATCCTTGATATGTAGGCTAACAGCATATCCTACCGTATTATAGGATCCAATTTCTGTAGGATTTGTGGGATTTGATACATTTATGAGACGCAGTCCGTCATACCAATCGGCAACATAAGCAATTGTGTCCTTTACATACACACCTCGAGCACTGTTTGCCGTATCATAGAACCCGATTTCCATCGGATTTGCGGGATTTGATATATCTATGAGACGAAGCCCGTCATAAGTATCGGCAACATAGGCAATCGTGTCTTTCACAAATACGCTTCGGGCATAGCTTCCTGTATTATAAGCCCCGATCTCTATGGGGCTTTCGAGATTTGCCACATTTATGATACGAAGTCCGTCATCACCATCAGCAACATAAGAAATTGTGTCCTTTACAAATGCACAATAAGCATAATCTTCCGTATTATAGAAACCGATCTCTGTCGGATTTGCGGGATTTGCCACATTTATAATACGAAGTCCGTCGCCACCATCAGCAACATAAGAAATTGTGTCCTTTACAAATACGCTTTGGGCATAACTTCCCGTATCATAGAAACCGATTTCCGTAGGATTTGCGGGATTTGATACATTTATGAGACGCAGTCCGTCATAATTATCAGCAACATAAGCAATTGTGTCCACGACATATACTCCTCCAGCATAATCTCCCGTATCATAGAATCCGATCTCTGTCGGACTTGTGGGATTTGCCACATCTATGAGACGGAGTCCATCATCATCATCAGCAACATAGGCAATTGTGCCCTTTACAAATATACCCTCCGCATAACTTCCCGTATCATAGAAACCGATTTCTATCGGATTTGTGGGATTTGATATATTTATGAGACGCAGTCCGTCATTTTCATCAGCAACATAAGCAATCGTGTCCTTTACAAATATATCATGAGCATAACCTCCTGTATCATAGAAACCTATTTCTGTCGGATTTGCGGGATTTGCCACATTTATGAGACGAAGTCCGTCACTATAATTAGCTATATAAGCAATCGTGTCTTTTACATATATACTATAAGCATAATCTTTTGTATCATAGAAACAGGTTAAAATGGGGGAAGACGGATTCTTTATATTTAATATAATCAATGAATAACCATGGCAAGCATAAGCAATCGTATCCTTAATAAATACACTGCGTGATAAACCAAATAATGCTCTCCCAACAAGTCTGCAGTTTGAAGAATCACCTCTTATGCTACTTGTCCATCTGTTGTGAAATACCACTTCATGAGGTGAAAGATTATCCGTTCTCCGAATATTGTAATTACTGCCAAAAACGGAAACAGAGAATAGCAATAAAACGATAATAAAAAAATATTTCTTCAAAAAAAACCTCCTTTTAGCTTTGTTTGAAAATACCCTTCTAAAATTTGAGAGAGAATCAATTAACATCAGCCAACCTATATTTAGCAGATTAATAATAGAATTTTAATTATTATGATTCTATCAAATTATTATTGTGGTGTCAATAAAATTACTAATTTTATGGGTAGACAGGTATAAACATAGTTACAATATGTTGTGAAATAATTATGATAATTCGCTTTAGTTCCAAAACTGCGTAAAAAACCTAAAATAAAAAATTTACATTCATTTTTTTATTTGATTTTACTATCTATACATATTTCCCCTCTAAGTTTGTTTCAGCATCTCAACCGTTACCGGTTAATATTTCCATACCTATCTATCTGTCGCTCATAAATTTTAATTGCCAAAATTGTGAAAATATGTAATAATACAACAATGGAAATGAGAAGACTTTTAATGCCGGAAATCGAAGAAGTCATAAGACAAAAGGATTGGAAAACTTTAAAAGGTATCCTGTCGGAGCTTGAGCCTGTAGATATAGCGGAAATGTTAGAGGATATCCCGTATCCCGAAAAGGTTATTATCTTTAGATTGCTTTCAAAAGAACAGGCCAATGAAACTTTTTCCCATATGGAGAGTGACGAACAGGAAGAAATGCTACACTATTTTAATAAAAGCGAAATTAAAGATATTATAAACGGTATGGATCCCGATGATAGAAATGATCTTTTTGACGAGCTCCCTGCCGGTTTGGTAAAGAAATATCTTGAGTTATTGACTCCCGATGAAAGAGAAATTGCCGCTCTGTTACTGAATTATCCTGAACATTCTGCCGGTCATATAATGACGACCGATTTCATTGAACTTTATGAGGATATGACTGCCGATGAAGCAATCAACTACATAAGGAAAAATGCGAAAGAATCGGAAACCATTTATATAAACTATGTAATCGGGCATCATAGGGAACTTGTAGGAGTAGTATCATTGAAAGATTTGATACTTGCAAAACCGGATAATCTCGTTAAAGAGATAATGGATGTTAATCCGATTTATGTCAGAACGATGGATGATCAGGAAATCGTTGCCAATTTAATGAAGAAATATGATTTTCTGGCAATACCTGTTGTTGATTCCGAAGGGAGATTAGTCGGTATTGTTACATTTGATGATATTATGGATGTTATTGAAGATGAAAATACGGAAGATTTTCAGAGAATGGCGGCTATGTCTCCGATGGAGACCCCTTATTTTAGTATAAATGCTGTAAAGTTAGCATGGAACAGATTTGTATGGATTTTTGTTCTTGTTATTTTGGAAAGTATTTCCGGTAATATTATTCAGAGGTATCAGGATATTTTAAAAGTTGTTGTAGCTCTATCCATATTTATTCCAATGATTACGGATACCGGCGGAAATGCAGGTACACAGTCCAGCACTATAGTTATCAGAGGGCTTGCAACCGGTGATATCGAATTAAAGGATGTTTTCAGATTAATTCTCAGAGAATTATTAATAGGATTTTTAATCGCTGTAGCCATAGGTATTGTAGCTCTTTTCAGAGCATACTTTTTCCATGTAAGTTCAATGATAGCAATTACAGTTGCGATCGCACTTTTAATAACGATATTTGTTTCCAACCTTACAGGAGCTTTTTTGCCATTTCTCTTTAAGGCTTTAAAAGTAGACCCGGCAATAGCAGCAGGTCCTTTTATTACAACTATTGTTGATATTACCGGACTTGTTATTTATTTTGAAGTTGCCAAACGATTATTACATATATGAAGAACATACGATCCCTTGAAAAAGATGAAATAAAATCTTACTTTGAAAGTATTGAGGAAAAATCCTTTCGTTCGAAGCAATTGTATAAATGGTTATGGCAGAAATTAGTCGGAACCTTCGATGAGTTGAGCGATTTTAGCAAACGATTGAGGGAAGAGTTAAAAGTTACGTTTTATATCAAATATCCTGATATCGTGCAAAAGCAGGTCTCAAAAGACGGAACGATAAAGTATTTACTGAAACTTGAAGATGGTAGTACTGTTGAAACAGTGTGGATTCCCGACGGGAAACGAAAAACGATATGTGTTTCCACGCAGGTCGGGTGTGCAATGGGATGTAAATTTTGCTATACGGGGAGACAGGGGCTTAAAAGGGATTTGAAATTTTATGAGATTGCCGATCAGGTATCGGTTATTAAACGTGATTTAGGTATAAGTCCCACAAATATAGTGATGATGGGAATGGGAGAGCCGCTTCAAAATATAGATAATGTATTAAAAGCGATTGATATATTGAATGATGAAATCGGTTTTGGTATCGCAGCGAGGAAGATAACAGTTTCAACCGCCGGTTGGTTACCCGGTTTTGATAAATTAATCGATTATCCTAAACAGATAAAGTTAGCTGTGAGTCTCAATGCTCCAAATAATGAAATAAGAGATGAAATAATGCCTGTAAACAAGCGTTACAAAATAGAAGATCTTTTATCGGCAGTTAGGCACTATATCGATGTTAAAAAAAAGAGAGTGACTTTTGAATATGTTTTAATAAAAGGAGTGAACGATTCAAAAGAAGATGCAGATAAACTGATTGCCCTTACTAATGATATCGAATGCAAAATAAATCTTATTCCTCTTAATGTTGCTGTTGATGATAAGGATTCTCCTTTTGACAGCATTGAGGATGGTAGAGTGAAACAGTTCGAGAAATGGATGATGCGGGGGAAAAGAACGGTAACTGTGAGAAAGAGCAAAGGAAGAGACATAAATGCCGCTTGCGGAGAGTTGAAAAGGTATGAAATTGACACAAAGAACATAATTATAAAATAGAAGGCGTTATGAAAAGAGTAATTTCTTATTTTATTTTGTTTTTTCTTATGTTTTCCAGTATGTACGGTTTTAAATCGATTCACCAGATTCAGGATTCCATATATGAAAACAAACCTTTTCCCACACCGTATTATCCCTACAAGATTACAAGTTTAAACAGAAACAGAACTCCGAAGGTTGAAAAAAATATAGTTGGATTTTCACCCTATTGGGTGGATAATACCTATTTACACTATGATTTGTTGACAACTATTGCTCTTTTCAGTGTTGACGTAAATAGCGACGGAACGATTAACAATTCACATAATTTTCCTGCTCATTGGTCTTATGTGATTCAGAAGGCTCATGAGAATGGAGTTAAAGTGGTTTTAACTGCTACGAATTTCAGTTCGTCGAGCATTTCTTCCGTTGTCGGCAATTCGACTTATCAAAATA
>QNBC01000096.1 GCA_003641665.1 candidate division TA06 bacterium | reverse complement strand
GTTAAATTTCCGAAAGATTTGGAGGATATACCTTTCATCGCAAGCCATCATCACGAAAGACCTGATGGCAAAGGATATCCCGATGGTCTTACGGATAAAGAAATTCCCCTTCTTGCTAAAATTCTCGCTGTTTCCGATGTTTTCGAAGCTCTCTCCGCACGTAGAGAATACAAGAAGCCGTATGATTTAACGACAATAAAACGAATCCTCATTGAGGAGAGGGGAAAACAGATGAATGCAGAGGTAGTAGACAAATTTCTCGAAATAATCGATGATGTTTATAGAGAAATAAAAGACGATCAACAGAGAGGCATATCTGATTTCTAATGTAAAATTCCAATGTGTAGAGGAATGTCACAAATGTTGCTCAGGAAGCCCCGGAATAATACTCGTAACCGAAGAGGAAATTGAAACCATATCCGATTTTCTTTCCATAGAGAAAACAGAGTTTATAAAAACGTACACGAGAATAATCAAGAACTACTATTCGGCAAATTTCGGTTTTATTGATAGAGCGTATTCATTAAAGGAAAATGCAGAGAATGACTGCATATTTTTGGAAAACGGGAGATGTTCTATTTACCCGGTAAGACCTGCACAATGTAAAACATACCCGTTTTGGCCATCTGTCGCTTCTTCACATTCATCATGGAAAAGCGAAAAAGCATTTTGCCCCGGCATAGGTCGAGGCAAAATTTATACAAAAGAAGAAATCGAAAATACTCTTAATTATTTAAAGAGTCTGGATTATTCCATTAAAAACGCTTAGGTCCCGCATCTAATATCGTATCATCCACGCCTTCAAATTTCTTGATATTTTCATTGAATTTTTTGGCAAGTTCTTTTGCCGATTTTTTATAATCATCCGAATTTGCCCATGTATTTATGGGATTTAGTATTTTATCATCAACACCCGGACATGATGTGGGTATCATTAGATTAAAATATTCCTCCTTTACAAAATCGACATTTCGTAACTCACCGCTAAGTGCCGCAGTTACCATGGCTCTCGTATACGGCAAATCTATTCTGTGTCCGACACCGTATGGCCCGCCTATCCACCCGGTATTAACGAGATAAACATCCGTATCGTGTTTCTCTATTCTCTCGCTGAGCATCTTTGCATATACAACAGATGGCCTCGGCATAAAAGGTGCTCCGAAACAGGTTGAAAAAGTTGCCTGCGGTTCGGTAATTCCTCTCTCCGTTCCAGCAAGTTTGCTTGTATAGCCGGAGATGAAGTAGTACATTGCCTGCTCCTTTGTCAGTTTTGATATGGGAGGCAAAACACCGAACGCATCCGCAGTGAGAAAAACTACAGCCTTGGGATGTCCGCCTTTCCCTGACAGTTCGGCATTAGGAATATAATCAATCGGATAAGCTACTCGTGTGTTTTCGGTAAATCGCGCATCATCATAATCGGGTATCCTCGTGTTCCTGTCAAGAACAACATTTTCAACAAGAGCACCCGCTCTTATGGCATTCCATATCTGAGGTTCCTTTTCTCTATCGAGCCTGATACACTTTGCATAACAACCGCCTTCGAAATTAAAAATTCCGCTATCTGACCACCCATGTTCGTCATCTCCAATAAGATACCTGTTGGGATCTGCCGATAGTGTCGTTTTTCCCGTCCCGGAAAGCCCGAAGAAAAGTGCGGATTTTCCGTCTCTTCCAATATTTGCGGAACAATGCATAGGTAGAACTCCTTTTTCAGGCATAAGAAAATTCATTGTTGTAAACATAGCTTTCTTGATTTCTCCGCCATATCTTGAAGTTCCTACAAGGATTATCTTTTTCTCGATATTTATGATTATAAAGGCTTCTGAATTAGTTCCGTCTCTTTTCGGATCGGCTATGAAATTCGGGACAGCGATAAGTGTAAATTCAGGGCTTAAATTTTCGAGTTCTTCGCTGGTCGGTCTTATAAACATTCTGTCGGACAACATTGCGGAAACAGGGTTTTCGGCAATAACCCTTAGGCTAATTCTGTAATCACTGTCCGCCCCCACATAACCGTCAAACATATAAATATCCTTTCCCTGAAGATATGCAATTACCTTGTCGTAAAGTTTATCAAATTTATCCCCGGAAATTGCCTTATTCACACTACCCCAGGCTATTTTGTCATGTACGGACTTCGTATCCACAAAGAATCTGTCATTGGGCGACCTTCCCGTATACTTTCCCGTCCAAACAAAAAGTGCTCCGGTATGGGAAAGTAAAGCCCCTCCGTCATTTATCCTCAATGCCCTTTCGGTAAGGTCCATAACATTCAAATTTCTGTATATGTTCCCCGTGTTAATGATTCCCAGCTCCTTAATTTCATGTTTATAATTCATGTTTACCTCCATATGCATTCTTTATATTACAAATCTCGAAATTTTTCAACCTATAATTATAATTTAATGTATTTTTCCAGCTTCTTATATTTTTTATCTCCTATCCCCTTCACCTTCATAATATCCGTTAATTTACGAAACTTTCCCTCTTTATTTCTGTAGGCAATTATTCTTTCAGCAGTTTTTGAACCTATTCCGGGAACCTTCTCTAATTCAACGTCTGTTCCGGTATTTATCGACACTTTCACGAACTTCCCCATACTATTTTTGCTCTTAGCGGTTTGTTTTAAAAATGTCGTTTTGGCTTCTCGAGTATCTCTAATATTTTTCTCCTTTATAAATTCTCCATAAAGTACCTTGCCGATTAATAAAACCACTATAACAAAAATTATGGCTTTCTGCTCATCTTTTGTAAAAAAGTTGTTTAATAATTCCCTCATCATACCCTCCACTTGAATATGTTTTTTATAAATTTACCAAATGGAAATTCCGAAATGACAGCTGAAATCAAAATCAATGAAGCACCAATCATTTCTTTTGCTATTACATATTCCCTGAACACGAACCACGCAAAAACAAGTGCAATAACAGGTTCCATTAAATAGAGCAATCCGACAAAAACCGTATTCAAATATTTTTGATACCTCATCTGTAAACCAAGTGCAATTGTAGTGCAAAATACACCGAGATAGAGCAATACAAGAATTAAACGGGTATTTACTATAATTTTCTGATTTGTGAAAATTGAAATAAAAGAAGAAATTATGAACACGGTTATAAAAGAAAACAGTGTTATGCTATTTGGGTTATATTTGCGTGTAGAAACTTGAATTGCCACGATTTCAATCGAGAATGCCATTGCAGAAAAAAATGCGAGAATATCTCCCATATTAAAATTTATTCCATTAACACCTGTTAACAAGTATAATCCTATTAATGCTACAATTATACTGAAATAGGATGTGACCTTAATGGGAACCTTTTCCCAAAAATAGGATAGAAACGGAATAAATATCACAAACAAACCTGTAATAAATGCCGTGTTTGCTACCTTTGTATATTTTAAGGATATCGTTTGCAATATAAAACCCAGAAATAGAAAGATACCAATAAATACACCGGATAGGATACTCCCTCTTGTAAAATCTTTTCTCTTCACTTTAAAAATAAACAAAGCCGCAACTATTGCAAAAAGGAATCTTAATGCTACTAAAAGATATTCCGAACAAAACTCTATCCCTATTTTAACAAATACGAATGATGAGCCCCAAATAATCACTGTAAGTACTATGTAAAGATATGCTTTCAGCCTATTTTCTTTCATGCAATATAATATATATCAAAAATATAATCTTGTAAATAATTTTATTCTATTTACAATTCCCGTTACTTTTATTATACTTTTTACATGAATAATAAGTCCGATGTTTTGAATCATTTCTATAATTATATCAATAAACTCGATTCATTATACAATCTTTCGGAAAAGGAATTTGAAAATTACAACGATAGAGTCATGGAATTCCTTACTGCTTCCGTTTTCAACAGAAGCTCATCTTACGAAAATGCACTTCCTCTCTCCTTGAAACTGAGCAATCTCGGTGATTCTTACACTGCATACCTGTTTTTGAAGGCGGAAAGTAAAACAAGAAAAAACAAATATGAAAAAATTTTCTATAAAGCAAAAGCCGTTGCCAATTTACTTTTCACCGGTATATATCAGAAATCCGAAACAATGCTCCTTGAACTTCTAAATGAAGTTGGTAATACCAGGATAGATATCGGTTTACAATGCTATATACTCGTAATGTTGGGACAACTTAGTGCAATATTCAAGGAGGATTATGCTACAGCCGAAAATTATTTGGTAAAAGTACAAACACTCTATAAAAGAGCTCCTGAAAATAACCCCCCAGGAATGGATTCCATAAGCCAGGAGGATCTTCTGATTTTGTATTACAATTCCCTATTCGAGATTTATAACCGAGCATTGTGGAAAAACACAGAAATGGATAGAGAACTTTACATAGAAAAGGTTAAATCACTGGATGCTCTTCCTAAATCCGAAGATCAATATTTCAATATTTTATATAAACTAAACAAAATAGAAAATATGATTGCTGTGAAGGAATATAATACGGCATTACAAGAATTGAAATATTTTGATAAAATCATTAAAAACAGCGTTTTCGAACGATGGGTCAGACCTTCAATTTTTAGGGACTATGCAAGAATCTATTCAAAAATCGGGGACAGTGAGCTTATGTATAAGTATGCAAAAATGTCAATAATGTCCTGTAAAATCTATGGTAATGCCCTCGATGAAAACATAATGATTAATGATATTTTAGATATTATCTTTGAGTATGGTAAAACATCAACCGAAGTGCAAACAAACATTGGAGGAAATTACTTTATAGATCAATTAATGCGACTCCTACGGCTAAAAGATTGGTATACCAGCGCTGATCATTCTGCAAATGTTCGTAATATCAGCCTTAATATAATAGATTATATGGTTAAGAAAAAAAGAATTAAAATAGATACAACTACCCTAAATGAGTTGAAATATGGTGCATATCTTCATGATATTGGTAAATTGTATATTCCATGGTTTGAACTCAATAAAATTACCCCTCTGACAAAGGAAGAATTTACACTTATAAAAAACCATACGGTATTTGGTAAACGAATTCTCGACAGATTGGGAATGGAAAGAATAGACAAGTACGCACTAGGGCATCATGAAAGAATCAATCGGAAAGGGTATCCATTTAGATTAAAACCGGATATATTAACAAACATTGTTGCCGCTTCGGATTATTTTGATGCTGCGACTTCCACATCCAGAAAATATAAAACACCAAAAAATTATGATCGTGCATGTGAAGAATTGCTTAAAGAAACAGGAAAAGGGTTCTATCCCGAAATAATTAGTTCTCTATGCTCCATAGTAAAATCCGGTGAAGATCCCAAGGTTTACACTTCGGAGAAATAGATTATGTATCTATTGCCTTTTGTTTTCTCATATCTTATAGGAACAATCTCTCCCGGATTTTTTATAACCAAATTTTATAAACATATCGATATTAGAAAATTCGGGGCAAAATACACAGGAGCGACAAATGTTTATCGAATCGCCGGATTTCTACCGGCAATTTTGACAGGTTTAATCGATTTTGCCAAGGGTGTTATAGCTATATCTTTATCTTTTCTTTTCTGGGAATATATTACACCGAATCAGTATAACAGTTATTTTCTCTTAATAGCAGCCCTTTTTACAATAATAGGACATATTTTCCCATTCTATCTTAATTTTAAAGGGGGACGCGGTGCTGCAACATCATATGGGGTCTTACTTGTCTCTCTAATAATGCTTATCTATGAAGGATATCCACTTGCTCCTGTACTCTGGCTCGTGTTTTATACATTAGTGCTGTTTTTTATTCTACATGCATTTTCATTTTCGGGTTTTGTAATTGATATTGCCGCTCTTTTCGTTTTTTCGCTTTTCTATTTTCAATCCGGTAGCTTAAAACAATCACTAATGGTGCCACCCAATATACTATTTTATATACTTCAAACTTCAATAGGGGTAATTATCTTATCATCCGTTTATACATACTGCAGTAGAAAATCATTGGGCATTAAACTTAAAAATTCAAAGGAGGCTTTCCTTAAGAGCAGAATTATATTCTATTTTTATATTTTACTTATTCCGCTTCTTCAATTAATAGAAGGCAAAATTATACCTATTTCAATACTCTCTATATTTGCAGTTGTTTTATTGTCTTTCGTTATTAGAAACAGATATAGTTCATCAATAACAAGTGAATTTATGAAATCGGCTCTCTATTTTTCTTTAGCTCTCATTATAATTCAGCTCTTCTTGAAAAATGAATATAAATTAGCAATTTCCCTCCCATTTTCAATCGCTTACATTTTATCCGATTTGATTAACCGATATACAGGGGTTATTTATCTATTTAATAAAAAACGCACTTTAGAATCTGCCGTTGCTTTTTTTGCATTTTTCCTTCTTGCCGCATTAGTGATCAACACATCATTAAGTTTACCTATCATAGTCATCATTACAGTTGCTCTAATCTCGACAATCCTCTTTTTCTCCCTAAAATATCAATTAGAATTTCTTTTAATTCCTCTACTGCTATCAATTGCGACTACATTTCTTTAATTATCTCTCTATCAATTATTATTCCATCTTTTATATGGAGAATCTTACTGGCAATTTCAGCGACTTCCCTTTGATGAGTAACCATTATAATCGTCTTTCCCTTTTTATGCAACTCGTCAAACAGACTCAAAATCTCGGCACCTGTTTTCGAATCAAGGTTTCCCGTAGGTTCATCGGCAATAATAATTGCGGGATCCGTTACTAATGCCCTTGCAATTGCAACTCTCTGTCTTTCTCCGCCTGAAAGTTCATTGGGGTTGTGATAAATTCTGTGTCCCAAACCCAC
>QNBC01000095.1 GCA_003641665.1 candidate division TA06 bacterium | reverse complement strand
CATTTCATCAAATTGCTAATTGCAAATATATCGGTAAAAATCGAACCAACTACAATGGCATACAGCGTTTTTATACCAAACGATTTACCAAGATATTTTATTCCGATAAAAAATAACGGAATATTAAATATCAACATAGATATACCGGCAGGTATATGAAGTTTAAAATACAATATCTGCGATAGGCCTCCTACTCCTCCGGGCGCAATTTTAAATGGAATTAAAAACCACGAATAACCGATACCGTAAAGTAGTGCCCCAATCGTGATCCCCGAATAATCAATCACATGCTTTTTTAACCTATCTTTTTTCATGCAATGATAATATCATATTTATCAGCTGTGTCAACACATAACGAAAAATTTATTCTAAATATCAATGTATAATTACCAACAAACGGTTGACACATATTTTTATTTTATATATACTCACTTTGAGGAGATTGTTTATGAATACTCTTGTAATTATACCGACTTATAATGAAAAGGAAAATATCAAGCATATTATTGGTGAAACGTTAAAACAAGACAAATCATTGAATATTCTTATCGTGGATGATAACTCCCCCGATGGAACAGCAGACATTGTAAAGAAAATGATGAAAAAAGATAAAAGAATTCATATTCTCGAGCGTCCTCGTAAAATGGGACTGGGAACAGCATATGTTGCGGGCTTTAAATACGCAATTGAAAACAATTTCGACTTTATTTTTGAAATGGATGCCGATTTTTCTCACAATCCCTCCGATATCCCTCGTTTTTTATCAAAGATTAATAAAGGATATGACATTGTTATCGGTTCACGATACATAGAAGGGGTCAGTGTGATAAATTGGCCTATGTCTCGTTTACTTCTCAGTTATTTTGCAAATATATATGCAAGAGTAATAACAGGTGTTCCCGTCAATGATCTGACCGGAGGATTCAAATGCTATCGAGCAAGTAAATTAAAGGAACTCGATCTAAACAGTATAAAATCCGACGGGTATTCCTTTCAAATAGAGATAACATCAAAACTCTATTACCGAAAGGCAAGAATCGTAGAAATCCCCATAATCTTCACCGATAGAGTACGCGGCAAATCAAAAATGAACAAAGGTATTGTTTGGGAAGCATTCTGGAGTGTCTGGATTCTCAGATTCCAACACATACTTGGAAAAATATGATTGATATTTCTATAATTTATGTTAATTATTTTAGTTCCCGGGAAATCGGGGAATCGATATCATCCTTTACCAAAGCTCTTTCACATCTCAAATATGAGATAATAGTGGCAGATAATTCCAAAAACATCATGGAATTTGACACCCTACAAAAGATTTTACAATCCTGTAATGTTCGGCTTTTAAAATTAAATAAAAATATAGGGTTCGGACAGGGGTGCAATAGAGCGGCAAAACAAGCAAAGGGTAAATATCTTTTTTTTCTGAATCCGGACACAAAATACTATAAAGGTTCTATCGAATCCCTGCTTTCCTTTTACGAGGAAACGGCAGATTGCGGTATTGTGGCTCCCGTTCTTTACAATAACGATATGTCTTTACAATATTCTGCAAGGAAATTCCCAACGATTTTAAATCAATTTTTCGGTAGAAACTCATTGCTGACAAAAATCAGCAGAAATAATCGTTTTGCTTCTGACTATATGTACCTGAATAGAGATTATTCAAAAGCAATGAAAGTAGATTGGGTACGAGCGGCTGCTATTTTAATAGAAAGAAATCTTTTTTGGCAAGTAAACGGATTCTCCTCTGATTATTTTATGTTTGCCGAGGATGTGGATCTCTGCAAAAGGCTTTACCGTAGAGGTCTCTACACCTATTTGCATCCTGGGCTAGCGGTGATTCACACCTTAGGTAGCACCGTAGATAAGACACCCATTCGGAAGATATGGATGCATAATAAGAGTCTATACACCTATTTCTCAAAGCAATATAAGTTATTGCAAACACTGTTTTTTTTCGCTATAATTATGAGAATTGTTTTAGTTTCAATAGTAGAGAAAATAAAATGATAAACGAAAGAATAAGAACCATCAAATTACTGATAATAGTTTCCGATGTTTTGGCTACTTTAACAGCTTTTTTATTGGCGTTTTTCCTTAGAAAATATACAATGAGTACTGATCTTCGCTATATAATGAATTTCAATAATTACGGATTACTCGCAACGACTTCTCTTTTGTTTATCGTAATCTATGATATAATCGACCTTGCCAACAGTGATAATATAACATTTTATATTACAAAGAAACGGGTTAACATGTTTCAACAATCCTCTATTCTGTTTTTGTTTATTGCACTGTATTTGTACTTTGCAAGATCTTTGATTCAATCACGACTTTTCCTCATATATTTCTTTCTTTTCCTGAATATATTCCTGCTGCTGGCAAAAATATTTTTTATTCCCTGGCTCGTTAAATTAATCGGTATGCGAATTGATAAAAGAATATTGCTTGTCGGTTCTCATAATGATCACACAATTAAGGAAATTAGCAATACGGATTTTTCCTTTAACCCTTTTTTCTCGCAAAAAATTATCAAAACCATCTCATACAAAAAAGATTTTAAAAATTTGCCGAAAATTATTAAAACCAAAAATATCAACTGGGTAATCTTTTCATACGATCCCCTTTTTAACGATATGTTATCCCAGGGAATAAAATTTTGTGAAGAGATGGGAATATCTTCCTCTGTTGTTCTTAAAACAATCTTTCCCAATACCGAATCGATAATGGATATTGAAAAAATAAACGATGTGTCATTTCTATCCTTTTCTCCAAAAATCTCCCATAAGATTTCCATAGCAATAAAATATCTTCTCGACAGAATCATCGCCATTTTAATTTCTCCGATTCTTTTAATTGCTGCTATTCCAATTATGCTATTGATAAAAATCGATTCCGAAGGACCGATTTTTTTCAGACAAAAACGTTTAGGCATGAACGGAAAGCTTTTCACCATGTATAAATTCAGAACCATGTATATGGATGCCGAAAGAAAAAAAAGGAAATTAAAGAATTACAATCGCAATAAGGTTATTTTCAAGTTAAAAGACGATCCTCGAATTACTCGAGTTGGTAAAATACTTCGAAGGTATAGCCTCGATGAGATTCCGCAATTTATCAATGTCCTACGCGGGGAAATGTCGATTATCGGTCCTCGCCCTCATCTTTACAACGAGTACAGCGAATACGAATTCTGGCATGTTCGCAGACTCTCTATGAAACCGGGTATAGCTTGTTTGTGGCAAGCAGAGGGAAGAAGTGATATTGATTTTGATAGAGGTGTAAAAATGGATCTATTTTATATAGATAATTGGTCTATCCTCTTGGATATAAAAATCGCTTTAAGGCTTATTCCTGCAATAATCACCGGAAAAGGAGCATATTAATGAAAAAAATAAGTTTGTTTTTTGTACTGTCCTTATCACTGCTCTTGCATGTTTCTGCAAATTGGAAAAATTTTGTACGCTTTTCATACTTTAATAAAGAAACCGTTTTAGATAGTTCCATTTTTATTTCATCGGAAAGCGGGTTGGGAAAATATACTCTCCATTCGGATTCTATAAATATTTTGACAACAGATTGCGGTATAAATTCCAATAAAATTATAGATATGAATAAGTATTTCTCCTCATTATACCTTTTGCACGACAGTTCTATTTCGATAATTACTCCCGAGAGTACATATTCCATTCCATTTCCTATTCAAACAGGCATCAATCCCCAACATATTTCAAAAACAAACGATAAAATCTATATCAGCACGGAGAGCAGTATAATCTCAGGTGATTTTAACGGTATTATTTACCAGTTTTCCTCTTATCCTTCACCGTTTGGTAAATTTAGAAATATTCTTTTATACGGAGACACTGCGGTCATTGCATCGGATTCCGGACTTATTTTTTCACAAGCAAATGCAATTTGGGATAGCACAACATGGTATAAACATTTTAAGAGTGAATTGAACTCTGCTCATGTAAATAAGGTTATATTCAAGGATCGAAAACTGTATATCGCTACAGACAAAGGAATGAACACGTATTACAATAATTTCATTGGTAATATACCAAACACAGGACTTCCCGATTCAAATATAACTTATTTGACAACAATTAACAACACAATTTACTCTGTAATTGCAAATCGTGTTTACTATCTTGAAAACAATATGTGGAATATATATACACCTCTTTCGGGACATTCCATAGAATTTATCGAGGGAAAAGACAGTACGATTATCGCTTCAAATTCCGGTACGATTTATAAAGTGGATATGACAGAAAAAGATTCGAGTGGAAATCCCATTATTACAAATATAACACCTATAACATTGATAAATAATAATATTGCCGCCATAAACACCGATAATCGAGGGAAATTATATATTCTTTACGGTCCGTATAGTAGTCGGATGGATATTATTCAAGGAGATTCCATAGAGCATTACCAATTTACGGCAGGATACCCAACTTCCAACGGTTATTCAATAGCCTGCGACAGAACAGGTAGAACATGGGTAGGTTTTTGGTCGATTTCCGATTCCGGTATTGTTTGCATAGACACTAACAAAAATGAACATTGGTATAAAATTCCATCAAACGCACCTGTAGTATCCGATATTAAATTCGATAAAAAGAACAGGTTGTGGTTGTTGAATTACAGCGATTACTCCAATCTATTTATGCTAAACACGGACAGCACATGGATAAAATACAATAACGGTTATACAGAATGGATGTATCGTATATACATAGACAGACACAATGATGTATGGTTGGGTTCATATCACATCGGAGAGGCATCTTGCCTTGATTCCAACGGTGTATGGCATAAATATACATTAACAGGTTCCGCCACTGTATCCGGATTCGCCGAAATAAACGATACAACAATGTACATAGCAACAGAAAACGGAATATATATCGTTACAAATCTAACCGATATCGAACATGTTACTCAACTTGACAATATAAATCTAACGAATATCACTGACATTACCACTGACCCCTATAATAATCTATGGATTGCAATCCCTAATGAAGGGATTTATATGCACCACAATGGTGTCTGGCAACATTTTTCAACAAACGATGGGCTTGTGAGTACAAACTTCGGTACTGTTGGCGGAGGTATAAAGAAACCGCAAAAACTCTTTGCTTTCGATAAGAAGAACAATTTTATGTATATCGCATCATTCGATGGTATTTCACGTTTTTATAATGATAGTATGTTTGTTCTTCCGGATAATAACGTAAAACTGCATATTTATCCCAATCCGGTAAATCATGGAAAAATTTACATCGATTTGATTCCTGACGGGATCACTGTTTCCATTTATTCTGTTAGTGGAAAATTTATGGGAAAGTTTGCAAACACCGATATAAAATCGCAACTATACTATGATACTTCCACGATGCCACCGGGAATATATTACGCGGTTGCAATAAAGGGAAATAGGCGCATTGCAATTACAAAATTTGCCGTTACAGATAAGTAGGTCGATTACTGAATAAAAACATCCCTCGCCTTATGCCGTCAGTAGAAATTGTCAGATCATCCACATTGTACATGTGCATGATCTCCGAAATAATAATGAGACCGAATACAATGTGACTTGCCCTCTCCTTGTCGTAATTTAGCGAAGTCTTTATTTCTTCTGTATTTTTACCCGCATATTTTGATATATATCTGTCAATTTCTTCTCTCTGTATAATCATATTATCAATATTCTTTTTATCGTATTTTTCCATTTTTTGAAATGTTCCGGCTATTGTAGTAATCGTTCCCCCCGATATTATCAATTTCAAGTTTCTTGTGTTTCCGTAATATTTCAGATATTCCCTTGCCTTCTTTCTAATCTCCTCCTCGGTATGTAAGTTTTCTTTTTCACAAACCATCATTAATCTTTTGCTCCCAATGGGTATATTTTCTATATACTTCCTTATTGGGCTGATCTGTATAATAAATTCAGTGCTTCCTCCCCCCACATCGAGAATGGCTATGGAACCATCTTTCAGATCCCTACCGAATGTGTTCCCAAGAAAGGTCAAATGCGCTTCATCTCCGGGGCTTAAAATCATCATTGGCTTTCCGAGAATACTGATGAACAATTGTTGAATTTCAGGAACATTCTTTAAGCCTCTGAATTGTGCGGTCCCTATGATTTTATATGAGTCTACTTTCATTTTGTTTAGAGTGTTTTTTACGTAAAGAATATATTTTTTTAATTTATTAATTCCTTCTTCTTTTAATATTCCTTCATCTGTTTCGAACATCAAATCATGGTGAATAATCTCTTCCTTTACGCACTCAGAACTATCTTTTTCATATACGGATACTATTATTGTGTTGGAACCAAAATCCAACGATGCAAATAATGTACCTGCCGCTGCTCTTTTACCGGAAGAAAATATCCTTTTTATCATACCGGCCGAGAATATCTCCTTAATTTCATTGATATTCTCTTCGGCTAATTCCTCTCCCATGGAGATCAGTTTATCAATTGCAGAATATTCATTCGATTTAATCTCGTAGTGACCTAACCTAATCACTTTGTCAGCCCGGGACAATTGATACTGTTTTAGTAATTCTCCTCTAATCCCATCAACTCTAAACATAACATCAATTGCATTTTCAAACTTCTCCTTTGCATCTCCTTTTCGGCTTACATCAAATGCAACAATTCTTTTTGCTCCGATACTCTTTGCTTCTTTAACGGGAACAATGGATGATACACCACCATCAACCAGTAGCATATTCTTATATTTTACGGGGGTTATTGCTCCCGGAATGGCAATAGACGATTTTACGGCTATTTTCGAATTATCATCTCTAAATATATGTGTTTTACCCGATATAAGATCAACTGCAACCGT
>QNBC01000094.1 GCA_003641665.1 candidate division TA06 bacterium | reverse complement strand
GAATATAAGAGAAGACAATCCCCGATTGGCATTAAAATAACAGAACGATCATTCGGTAAAGACAGGCGATACCCGATAACGAACGGATTTTAAATTATGAAAAAATATCTGTTGTACTTGATTGTTTTGATTTTATCAAGTACAGGTTGCTCAACTGATTTAAAAACGAACACAGGTAAAATGTATATTAAAATTGCAACCCCTTATATCGCCAATGTGGAGAAAAATTCCAATGCATATATCAACGGTTTGAGGCCCGGGGACAGAATCATTTACATTAATGGTAAAAAAATCGATCGAACTGCCGATATATACGAAGAAAGCAACAACCTTACAAAAATCGGTGTTGTTGATATTACAATCAAGAGAAATTTCACCACTTTTAAAGTAACTCTCAGGAATGGATTATCAGGAATTTCTTTTCAAGAACAAAACTATCCTTCCACTCTCGGTTTTGCCCTCTATGACATTGCAAATGCAATCAATAGAAAACTACCTTACGAGTATGCCGCAGCAATTGCCGGGGATATATTTTCTCCTTTTATTAATGAAAAAAAATGTATGGAAGAGGGAGAAAATATTTATGCAAAACAGAATATTGAGTTCATAGGCAAAGCTATTGGTCTAAAGTTCACACAAATATATACTTCATCAAATTGTTTTAACAACACATATTCATTGAAATTGCTTTACACAAAATACCTGGATTATATGAAAGAATTAATTCAAAATCGAGGAATTATTCTTGTTCACGGTGGATTCGGATTCCCGTTGTTTTGGAATTGGGGAATAATTGATTCAGTAAGAAATGATACTCTACTAGGATATACCGTTGGTTGCGGAGGAGTGCGATCTCCTATTGTTTATCCTCCTTTCAGCGCCTATTCTGTGAAGTATACAGGAACTATATTACCACTTGACTCAATCAATATCCATATCATAAAACAAATTATTGCTCTGTATAGCGGCAATCAAAATTCTCCCTTCTGGAGAACCGGATTTAAAGCATACGAAGAATTGGAAGGCATTGACAACCTAAACAAATTCAGTCAATATATGTTAAATGAGTCGACCTATGAGCTATTCTGGAAAAATCTTAAGTTAAACAGGCAAAGCGAAAACGCCTTTCTCTATTATTCCGGTATGTCTAAAAATAGAAAGATAAGGAGTTATTTGGAAAGGATAATGCGTCTTAACAATGAAGTAATAAACGGGAGAACTCCTTTATTCACAGAGAACAATAACAAAACACATATTAATAATTACCTAAATTATGTAAAACACATTGCCAAATTGGACAGTGCTAGGATCGAATTATACAAAAAAATTCTTCTTTTGTACTAATTATGTTTTGACTTATTACAATCTCTTTGTTATATTCATCATATGAGCAAGAAGATAGTTGATATTATTAAAAATGCAAAAAATATAGTGGCATTGACAGGAGCTGGCATTTCGACCAACGCTGGAATCCCCGATTTTCGAGGAAAGAATGGAATTTATACTTCAGGAGAATATGACCCTTATAAGACCTTCGATATAGATTATTATAAAATTGACCCATCACATTTTTTCCGTTTTGCAAAATCTTTTTTGGAATTACTGAAAGAGGCAAAGCCTACTAAAATGCACAGATATTTGACCGGTTTGGAGACAATCGGCAAAAAAGTGACAATCATTACACAAAATATCGATATGTTACACGAAAAAGCTGGAAGCAAAAATGTGCTAAACTTACACGGTTCAATAAAATCCGGTTATTGCTTAAATTGCAATAGAAGATTCCGTTTTGAAGAGATGGAAAGTATGTTACTAAAAACGGGGATGCTCAAATGCCCGGATTGTAACGGTTTAATTAAACCTGATATTGTATTTTTCGGTGAACCGGTACAATATATAAAGGAAGCAATTGAGGAAATTCAAAAATGCGACCTTCTCTTTATACTTGGGACAAGTCTAAGTATAAGCCCTGCTAATATTTTACCCGGTTATGCAAGGGAAGAAACATACAAGGTTATAATAAACAGAGGAGAGGTTTATTACTCAGGCAAGAATGTTATAAAGATAGATGACGATCTGGATAGTGTTGCCGAATACTTTACAAAGGAGATAATAAATGAAAATACTTGCCCTTAATTGGAGGGATATAAAGAATCCACTTGCAGGAGGAGCTGAAGTACATCTGCATGAGATCCTTAAATATATAGCCAAACAGGGACATCTTGTAACACAAATTTCAACAATGTTTCCGGGAGGAGCAAGTGAAGACTTTATCGATGGAATAAGGGTAATAAGAGGCGGAGGAGAACTGTATTTTAACTATGCACTTTATTTTCTTGTTAAAAAGGAACTTGCCAAAAACAGGTATGATATTGTAATAGATGACATCAATAAAATCCCTTTTTTCTCTCCTTTATATGTAAAAACGCCTGTCCTTGCTGTTATTCCGCATATCTTCGGTAAAACCATTTACAACGAGGTTGACCCTATTTCAGCCACATATGTCTATTTTTCCGAAATACCCATTAAGAGAGTTTACAAAAATTCATTTTTTGAAGTGATTTCGGACAGCACGAGAGACGATGTGATAAGAAGAGGAATTCCGGGAAATAAAGTAAAAACAATCGTTTGCGGTATCGATCATGACACATACAATATCACATCATATTATAAAAAACCCGATAAAAAAACAATCGTTTACGTCGGTCGTATAAAGAAATATAAGAGCATACAACATATAATTCTATCCCTCCCTAAAGTGTTGGAGAAAATAAATGCAAATCTCATAATTGTAGGGGAAGGAGATTACAAAAATGCACTGAAAAAGCTGACGACCAAACTACATCTCGAAAAACACATTAAATTCACCGGTTATGTATCTCAGAAAGAAAAAGTTAAAATTCTCCGGGAAGCATATATTTCCGTATATCCATCCCTAATTGAGGGATGGGGGTTGGTAAATATAGAGGCAAACGCATGTGGAACTCCGGTTGTTGCAAGTAACGTTCCCGGACTTAGGGATTCTGTCAATAACGGTGAATCCGGACTATTGTATGAATATGGTAATATAAACGACCTTGCCTCAAAAATCGTTTACATGTTGGAAGATGATAAACGATACACAAATTTCCGCCGTGGAGCCTTAAAATGGGCAAAACAATTTAAATGGGAAAATACAGGGAAAGAAACACTCGCATATATTGAACAAATACTTACAGAATCTGCTTAATTAAACAATATCCCATCATGCTCAATCCATTTGTTTACTAAATGAGGAAGTAAAACGGCCGCTTTTCCCAGAAAATACTGATCGGTCCTTATGTGAAGGTCCTCAATGTTAAGGAATATCGTTTTTGCACCCGATTCTTTTGCAATAATGTAAAATTCCGATGCAGGATAGACAACCCCGGAAGTTCCTATTGAAATAAAAATTGAAGAATTTGTAAGTAATTTATATATTTTTTCCAGAAATCGTGGCTTTTCCCCGAACCAGACAACATTCGGTCTCAACATACTGTCACATTTCTTACATTTAGGAAGAGGACGATCCGCTTTCGCTGCATCGTATATTGCCCCGCAATTCGGGCATACGGCTTGCATAATCTCCCCATGCATATGAATAACATTTTTGCTTCCCGCCTTTTCGTGAAGATTGTCAACATTTTGCGTTACTATATTTATGTTTTCACCTGATTTTACCAATCTATTTAGAGCAATATGAGCATTATTGGGTTTTGCATTCAGAATTTTATCTATTCGTTCATAATAGAATTCCCATACAAGACGTGGATTCTTATTGAAAGCGGCAGGTGTTGCTACGTCCTCTATTTTATAATTTTTCCACAACCCATTTTCCCCTCTAAAAGTTGGTATTCCCGATTCTGCGCTAATACCGGCACCGGTTAAAATAAATATATTCTTCAATGGTAATAGCAAAACACCTCCTTTATTCAATAATATTAAATTATTTTCAATAATTCAAGTAATTAACCGAAGATATTTTAAGATCTAAGTTTCTTGATTTCATTTCTTAAAGGGTATAAGAGAATAATAAAAATCAATATATTAGATACGATATGAACTGCTGCAAATGACAATCCACCTATCAAATAAGCTATAAATGTTTGTTTAGATACAAATACAAGGTATCCCGTTATATTCGTAATAACATCATATATAAGTGTTACTGAAAATCCTGAAAAGAAAAAGAAAATAGGATTATCATACTTGTTTGACAGATCGCCGGCAACAACTGCAATTATAGCTCCTATTACCTGTGCAATGAGTAGCAATGGATTGGGAAAACCGAAAGGATTAAATAAGGAAAACACTAAATATGTTATAACAGCGACATATATTCCTCTCTTCCACCCCAAAATCATACCGGTTACAAATAACGTTGCAGTAACAAGTTCTATATTTGGCAATGCAACAAGGGCATATCCCAATGCTATAGCAGTAGCAGAGAAAAGAGCTATAAACACTGTTGAACGAATGTTATTATTGTCTTTTTTCATAAAATAAGAATATCAGAACTGATTCTATTGTCAATAAGTTATAAAAAAAGAGGCGGTATAAATACCGCCTCTTCTACAAGAAATAAACTTTTTATTTTATAATTACGATCTTTCCTGTCTTTGTACTGTTGTCAGCTGATACTCTGATTAGATAGATCCCGCTTGCGACTCTATTATTATTGCTATCTCTTCTGTTCCATTTCAGGTTATATACACCACTTTCTCGCGTTCCACTTACAAGTGTTTTTATTTTCTGTCCGTTTAAGTTGTATATGGTGGCTTTGACATTTGCCGTTTTTCCAAGTGTAAGTTTTATATCAACATTATTTCTCGAAATTGATGTAGCCGAAACGGAAAATTCAACATTCTTTTTATTTTCTATTTTTTCCTTTACGCCTGTGAAATTATACGCATCAAAATAAACATTCTGAGGTCCCCAACCGGCATAGAGAACAGAAGAATTAGTATAGTAGAAAGAACCCACCTTTGTAATTTTTGTTCCGGCGACGGGAGCAAATGTACCTGTTGCCCAGTTATCGTTTATTACCTCTAAAGTATCATTGTAAAAATGGGAAGGGTCGGATGGCATAATATATCCGAAAACAACATTATGCATACCGCTTGTATCCTCTTTAAATGCCACGGTTAAGAAAGAGTTTGCTTTTGCCATGGACATTGAACCGAGATCCTGATCCCATGAAGAATGCCCCGCAGTATAATATATTGCTGAATAATTAAAAGTAACCCCGGCATCTGTGCTGTAATAGTATCCCCAATTTTTATCCCCGTTTACATCGAAGGTAAGACCTACCCAAACAATACTGTCGTTTGAGGCGGCACATGAAATGTTACTTAACGGGAAATTTCCGGTATTATTGCTAACAGGAACCGTACCACTCCAGGAAGCACCGAAATTTGAACTCTTTTTAAGCCTAATGTTCATTGTGTCCTGATGAAGACGGTTTTCCAGGATAGCCACGAAAACATTGCCGTCTTTACCGGCCGATACCGCAGGTGGTGCAGTTGTTACGGGATTTACATAGAGCCCTGTTTTGTTTGTCCAACCGCTCCCGTTGTTAATATTATACGATTCGGCAATTATGTAGGGTGAAGAGCTCACCGACGTATCTATTCCACAAAATGCTATATATATCATACTGTCTCTGTAAGCCGCATCAAATGAGTAAATCGTATCACCATCCAAATCCGATATGTGCATAATAGACGCATACGTGGAATCCGATTCCAAAATTCTCATCCAATATAATTCTCCACCGTAATAATCCTGAAAGTTAAGTACATAACTTACCCATGCCGTGTCTGCATTGTCAGTTACGAGAAGTTTTGCCGTGTAAGCGGGAACACTTGGCATAGTATATGTGTTCCATAGATACCATGTACTTCCGAGATCGGCGGATTTGTAAATGTTAATACTGTCGTCAGAACCACCATGATTCGTTATAACAAGGGAAAACAGGTTGTGTGTGTTTCTGTCATAATCGTAAGAAATATAATTCACATTTCCGGAATAGATCTGAACATCCGTTCCCCATCTGGTGTTTTTTACCGGATCATAGGCACCGATGTCGTAATTTGATTGTGTTGTAATGCTTGTGTTGGAAACGGGAAAAGCATTGGGATCCATGTCATTTGAAAATGCAAAGAGTGGAATTAAAACAACAATTAGCAATGTAATAAATACGTTTTTCATTATTTCCTCCTTTTGAAAAACACTCCATAAATATCTTGTTGAATGTATCACAGTATTGGAATTGGGTCAAGTAGGTAAAATAGTTTTGGGGTAAATAGATCCGCTTGCAATAGATTCAGGAAGACAGTGACGAGTATATACTGGGCTTGTTTCAGCATCTCACTTATTATCGGTTAATATATCTACACCTGTCCGCCCTTCATAGATATTTAGTCTTGAATTTTTATATCAAAGGTAGTACGATATACTTACTATTTGCTATATTGATAGAATCTTATATTAAAGTTTCATAATCGGGAAATATTTAATAAAATTGGTTTAAGACGAACGTTCTAAATACAAGGATTTTTACAATGGAGGTTTTAGAATGGGAATAATGTTTACAATAGCAATAATAGTTATCTTTTTCCTACTTATATTCAACAGAGCCTCTCTCTTCAAAATGAAAAATACAGACAGTGAAAAGGCGAAAGACATCATTGAAAAACGTTATGCAAAAGGAGATATTACTAAAGATGAATTTGATAAAATGATGGAAAAATTACAGGAATATGGAAAAGATACGAAAGATAAAAATTAGAATGGGTAAGATACAAAAGTTTTTCTCTAAATGTTTTACATTTCGAATAATTACTTGAAAGCAATCAGATAGAGAGACAT
>QNBC01000093.1 GCA_003641665.1 candidate division TA06 bacterium | reverse complement strand
GCTGCATCGAAATTTCCTGTTTTTACAAATCCGATGAGTTGATTAATTTCATCTTCTGTTACGTTAACGCTATTTCGAGTAGCGGAATTTTCATTTGTCGGTGTAGAAACCGATTTGTTCGTAATTTCTTCTGTTGAATCGATATCAAGAGCATCTATATCAAATTCTCTTAAACCGGATGCTTTTAATAAAGAATCGGGAGGATTTTCTCCGGAAGGCTTTTTAGGAGAAGTGGGTTCCGTTTCTTGCGATTCGGGTGGTTTATTGTATTTTATATCCGTGGTTTGTGTGCTCCCACCATAGTGTTCAATCTCGACATCCGGCTTGTTAACGGCAGGTGTCTTCTTTTCTATAACCGTATCTTCTTTGTTTATAAATTTCTCCAATGGCGATTTATTCTTCTCTTTTTTCGATTTTATTAGTTTTTTCAAATAGTCGTTGTCATTCACCTATCTTACCCTCCTTAAGTTCCATCAGTTTTTGCTTAATATCCATATTTGTAGGATCAAGATCAACGACCTTTTCCCACATCTCAATTGCTTTATCAAATTTATTTAGTTCTTTATACATATACCCAAGATTAATATAAGGTTCAATGTAGTTTTTGTTTATATTTATCGCAGAATTAAAATACTCCTCAGACTTGGGAAATTCCTTCATACGCAGATAGATTAAACCGAGTGTATTATGTATAAGGAACGATTCTTTGTTCATTTCAAAGGCTTTATTCGCAAATTCCAGTGCTTTATCCAATTGATTGTTTTTTAAATATGCAAGAGAGATATTGTTCAAACAGTCAAAATTATCGGGATAGTATTCCAACGATTTAAGAAATTCATTGATAGCACTATCGTATTTGCCGTTATAAAACAGAAAAACACCATTATCGTTATGTTTTAACCCGATAGCTATATTAGTTTCTTTCTTACGTGTATCCAAAAGTTCATTTTCCTTTTCTACCAGTTTTTCGATTGACTTTTCAGTAGAAACAACCGACTCATTCGTAGATTTCGTTGTATCAACAACATTTTGAACAATATCCGACTGTTTTATCATAGCATTTTCCAGTTTGGTAAGATTATCGGCAATCTCTTTTAATGAACTGAAATTGGTTTTGAATTCTTGAAATTCCTTTAATGAGGAAGCGCTATTAGTTTCAAAACTTGCCTTCATTTCATTTATGGAAGATTCTATTGTTTTCAGATCTTGCAATGATTTGCCAATTTCTTTTAAATCTTCACTCATTGATTTAATTTCACCAATCACCGTATTTGTCATTTTATCAAATGATTCGATAATTTGGTTAATAGAATTCGTATATGAATTACTCAGATTATTAATGGATTCAACGAGTGAAGAAAAATTTACCGATTGTTGAATAGCATTGAGTGAGTTTACTATTTCACTAAAATCTATACTCTGTGTTACTATTTTTTCTTTTATTTCGGAAGTAGATTTGGGAGTTTCTACAGTTTGCTCTATAATTTCGGTATTCTCCTTTTCCTCTTCCTCTGGCGGCTCTTCAATAAATTGAGATTCGGGAACCTCTTCCTCTGCACCTTTACCGCTCTCTATGTCAAATTCCTTGCTAACTATCTCTTCCATGTTACTCGGTTCATCGGCAGCTTTCTTTGTTTCTGTTTCTTCTTCGTCGGTAGAAGCCTGAACCATTGTTGTTTCATCCGTTGATTCTTTCTTCATTTCGATTTCAGTAATGTTTTCCGTCTCATTTCCTTCACCGGTTTCTCCCTCGGGAACATCTTTCGTTTCAGAGACGGGTTCTTCAGGAGTTTCTATGATACTGGACTTTTCTTCAGGTTCGTCTGCTTGAGGTTCTTTATTTTCTTCCCCCGCCCTGTTTATTAGGCTCTCGTTTCCTATATCCAAAAGTTCATCAAAACCTGAGGTTGCTTCTTCCGTCACTTTTTCTTTCCCTGTTTCCGGTGTTTCTTTATTCTCATCGTTTATTTTTTCTTCGACTTTTTCATTTTCGCTATTGTTCTCCTCTTTTGTTTTGTTCTTTTCTTGATTATCCTCATACGGGAACAGGTTATCAAAAGGATTTTGTTTCTTATCTTTATCTTCCGAATTATCCATAGTTCACTCCTTTATTTATAGGTGAATATTAATAGTTTTTACGCCGGAATATTGTGTTAATGAAAATCCTTCTATTGCAATGCTATCCGAAAATGTGTGCATTAGATGTTTAGGATCATATCCGACACGTTTTGATAAATTGATATATCTGTAGTATAGCTCTTTAATCAAATCAATACCTTTAATTTCATTGATAAATTTATTTAAGATAATTTCATATATTTCGATGGATTCCATCGGTTTGTCCCTCTCTTTGAGTTTTGCAAGTAGCATTAATCGTTTAATTTCACTAATTGCATCCTTTGTCTCGTAGAAAAGGAAATTCTTTGCCTTGTTGACTTCACCAATCAGATAATAGTAATATGCCAGTTGATAATAATTTTCGGAGGAATTCTCGTTATTGTAATTTAATCGTTGCTCGATTTCTCTAATATGTTCTTGATACAACCGATGTTTTATATTCTCAATCTCCGAGTAGACATTTTCTATAGGGTATCCCTTTGCCTTAATTTCATTCAGTAGAGAAATATTCTTTGTTTTCAATGATATGAGATTTTTGTAAATGTAACATGTCAGTTTGATATCATTGGGGGTATCTTTGTCAATAAGTAAACTGAAATAATAATCTGCCGTATCGTAATCTTCTGTCAAATAAGCCAATTCGCCGAGCCATAAATAATCTTCACTCGTAAAATCAATCTCTTTTTCTATCTTTTTGAAATATTCCAGCATAAGACTATTGTCTAATCTTACTGTTTGCTCGGATAGTGATTTGAGATATTTATAGAGTTTCTTATAGCGTCTCAGATTGTATAGTACTTTAATATAATATGAACTGATTTGAATGTCATTAACCCCTTCTAACAATACGGCAAGTTTTTCATTGAACTTGCTTGTGTTAGATATTATATCATCAAGCAACGGTACGGCATCTTTATAATCTTCGGTTTTTAGATAAATAGTTAGCAGAGCGTATTTTATTTCATTGTTATCGGGATTTTCATCCAGAATCTTTTTTACTTGATTAATAACACTCTTTGCCCTCGTAGGTTCAGTGTCAACAATTTCTTCGAGTAGCTTTATAGCATTGGCAACTTGCCCTGTTTTAAGGTAGATGGAACTGAGAGAATAGAGTATCCCAATATTATCCGGGTTGTTTTCCTTCATTTCAAGCAGTTTGTTTAAAATAGGCAAACTTTTATTGTTATCCAGTTCGAATGCTTTTAACAATGATTCGGCAGCTTCTGAATTAAACCCCAGCTTACTCAGTATATTTCCTTTTGAAATAAATACATTTGCGTTATCTGCGCTTTCTAGATTTTCATATTGTTCAAGAATATTATTACCCAATGAATCGTTTAATTCAAAGCTGGTTTCAAATTCGGATACCGCTTCCTGAATATTGTTTTTTCTAATATAAATGAGGGCTAATGTGTAGTGCAAGAATGATGAGTTCTGGAATTTTTTAATCAGATTGAATATATCATTCTGGATAAGATCGATTTTATCGGGGAATCGGTTAAGTATCTCGAAGTAAGTCTCGGAAGCCTTTTCAAAATTTTCACTAAAGGAATATGCCGCTGCTAAAGCGTAAAGGACCATATAATTGTTAGGAAGCAATTTTTTGATTTCCTCGAGAAGAGGAATCTCATCTTTAGCAAGATCCGGATCGTATTTCAAAGCCTTTACCAATGCTTGAGTTGCCACATCAACATTATTACGCTTTAAAAAAGCTTCACCGGCTTTGAAAAAGAAATAACCTGATTCTTTACCTGTTATGGTCATCAGTATAAGCTTTGTTTCATCGATTACCTGTTTGTACATTCCGGATTTTGCGAGCAATCCCACATAGATTTTTTTGTACTCAAGGTTATCAGGATATTTATCGACAATGTTTTTAATCAGCATATATGTTTCTTCTTTATTTTCAATCTCAATTTTATTGTATTCGTACATGATTGCTTTGACATAATCAGCTTTATCCATTTCCATCGAAAGTTTTAAAGCATAATTCAATACCTTCTCGCTTTTGTTGCCATTGTATATGCTTTCAATCAGGGAATCGAGAATATCTCCTTTGTGTTCGGGGGAGATTTCGATTGCTTGAGTTAATGTATCAAGCATTTTTACCGTTTCTCCCTTCAAACCGTAAGCCTCGGAAATTGCAAACAGATAAGGGAATTTATTATCGGAAAAGTAATTCTCCAGTTTTTTATAGATCTCGAGACAGAGATCGGGATTTATTATTCCTTCACGGAGCGAATTGTCGAGATCAAGAAGTATATTTTCAGGGGATTTTTCTTCGGCACGTATAAGATTTTCTATAATTATTGTTGATTTCGTGAGATCGCCGACAAAGGCATAAGCATAACTTAATATTTTTTCAAATTCCGCATTGGGGTCTATTCTACCTTCAAACTGGTCCTTATTATCAATTATCACTTGCGGAGAAATTTTAAGCAGATCTTCAAGTATCAAAATAGCTTTATTATATTCACCCTTATCCGTATAAATTTTTGCTCTTAATATATCCAATTCAATGGAATTCTTTATGTTTTTACCTAACTCAACAGCGTAATCCTCTGCCTCTTGAAGAGTAATTGCACTATTAAAGTAACCTGTCTTTATGGTTTCAACCGCATCATCATAACGCTCAGCAAGCATATAAGCTTTAGTTAGAAGATATATGTTGTTCGGATGTTTATAAATATCCTTCATCTCACTGAATCGATCTATAATCTCAGAGACTTTACTCGGATCGCTTTCCATAACTTTTTCATATTCTTTGGGTATGATATTCCCCTCGTTTTCAGCGTAAAGATCTCCGAGGGCTAGATTTGCTTCGGCGTTTTTCGGATCTATTTCAAGTATCTTTTTATATCTTGCAATAAGTATGTCTTTATTAGCTTTCGGTATATTTTGAAGTCGTTTCAAGGCATTATCGACATCTCTTAGAAGTATATATGTGTCAATCATTAATAGCTCGAATGCCGGAGACGGGTTTTTTTCTTCCTGTGTAAGCAGAAATTTTAATGCTGTATTTTTGAGATTTGGTGACAGAGAAATACTTTTTAACAATATTTTAGAGGCTTTTGTTATATCATTATTTAAAATATGAAATTCACCTAAATAAAGAAGTATATGAGGTTCATTGAAACGTTCCCTTACGAGTTTCTCATATAATTCGATAACCCTTTTGATTTCATCAGGAGCAAAATCCAACATCTGTTTAACAACAAAAGAAGCATCGTCGTATTTTTCTATGAAATTAAAGAATAGTATTAGCTGATAGTGGACATATAAATCCGATTTTCCCATCTGTTTGGCTTCCGAGTAACTATAAATATTGTTATACTTCTCCTGGAGTCTTGCGGATAATACATTAAGATCATCCTTTTGAAGGGCGTTTAAAATAGCGAAAGCATCTTCAAAGTTAAAACCTTTAATGTAATACTCATAGAGAATATGCCCTAATTCAAGCGGTGTATTAAAGCGATAAAAAGAATCCTCAAGTGAATCTATTATCTTATCTTTATCACCTGTAAATGTTGTAAGGGCTTTTTTGTAGTACATTGCGCTGTCTCTGTATCTGCGTATTTCGGCAAAGTAAGAACAAGCGGTTAGAGTTAGTTCAAGATTGTTTTTTATTTTATTCAATGTGTTTTTTAAAAGTGAAACAGCCTTATCCGTTTTTCCTTCGGTTTTCAATTTCTCGAAATTCGCAAGTATTTTCTTAGGATCGGTTGTGCCAAATAAATTAAACATAATATACCTCTTTTAAATTATAAAATGCTCATATTAACATGTCAAGCAAAAATGTAATACTCATCATATTATGACTTATTATATAACATATTCTATAATAAATCAATAATATTAGTGTTTGAATTAGCAGATGATCCGCCGAAATTTAGTGCAGACGGACCTATCTATCGGAAAACAAAAAATACTACTTGAAAATATGTAGGGAAGAGTGATATAATAGGTAAAATTATAATAATCAACAAGGGTGGTTTTATGAAAAAAAGTTTATTTCATTTTAAAAATCATTTTATTTATAATTTAAATTGGGGGTGTTTATGAAACGAACTGTTTTCATAGTTGTATTGCTTGTATTATCAATCGGTATTCCGATGTTAGCGGAATCCAATGATTCACTATCAACCGAATCGGAAAATCCTGTATTACAGAATCAGGAATTAAAGTTGCCGTGGTATAAGAATATGAACTATACACTCGGATATAACGGAGGATTATGCTGGGTAGGAAGAGATCTAAATTATTATTATGATAGTATAAGTATATATGATTATTTATTCGGTGAAATTACCCGTATAGTAGGGGAAATTTATTGGCTTAATTCAATAGAAGCAGGAGTGAGTATACCTGACAAAAGCAGAATTATTGATGTGGGTTTAGGATATGGTATGGAGAATATTGTAGGAGATTTGCACTTTACATGCTATAATTTTAGAGTCGGACGTCTGAAAAAATTTTACTTATATATATCATATTCGGATTTGAAATTAAATAATATTATACCGGGGTTGGAATTAAATTACAGTCCGGTATATGGAACAGAGTATAATTATGACACAACGGGTGTTCTTGAGACACGCAATATAAGAAGGGACTTAATAGGAGGAGGCATATATTTAAAGTTTTGTAATACGAACAAGAATAAAAAGAGGTCAGTATTTGATCCTTATTTAATGATAAAGATAGCAGGTTCACATGAAATTTACAATACATCCCCGAATAGAGACATAAGGAAAAAGGAATTAAATGTATGGTATGCGGGAATATATGAAGGATTTAATTTAAATATAACAGGAAGAAAAGAAACAAATTATTTCCATACAAATGGAAGAACAAAGGATTCAACAGAAGAGAATTTAAATCCTGCATTATATCAACAAGAGATTAAATTACCGTGGTATAAGGAGATGAACTATACATTTGGATATAATATCGGATTATGCTTAAGGGGAGCGGATTTGGATTACTATCCATATGGAGGTGTAGATATAGGAGGTAATGTTGCAGGGAAATTCTACTGGCTAAATTCAATAGAGGCGGGAGTGAGGATTCCGATTGATAACAAAATTATCGAAACAGGCTTAGGTTATGGATGGGCAAATATAAATTCAGGAAATTTTGAGACAAGATTTCCTGATACTTTAGTTAATAATATAACTGTAAATTCAGCAGAACTTGGTATTGGAAACATAAGCAAAT
>QNBC01000092.1 GCA_003641665.1 candidate division TA06 bacterium | reverse complement strand
TAATGCCTCAGACAAAATATGTTCTTAAAAAATCCCTTGAAATCGGATTGGATGCCATTGTGGTTTTGAATAAAATCGACAGGGCAAATGCACGTCCCGATGAAGTTCTTAACAATGTATTCGATCTTTTTGTGGAGCTTAACGCAAGCGACGAGCAACTGGATTTTCCGGTGGTTTATACATCGGCAAAAGATGGTATAGCAAAATATGAAATTGATGATGAAAGTGATAATCTTATTCCGTTGTTTGAAACGATTATAAAAAGAGTTAAAGATACGGAGGGAAATGTAGATGAACCTTTCCAGTTTTTGATTTCAGCCATAGAATATGACAATTATCTTGGAAAAATAGGAACAGGTAAAATCTATAACGGAAAAGTCAAAGTAGGGGATGAAGTTGTACTGTTGAAAAAAAACGGTGACAGGCTTCTTTTTAGAGTAACCATGATATTTGATTATGAGGGGTTGTCTAAAATAAAAGTAAAAGAAGCATTTGCGGGAGATATCGTTTCCATTGCAGGGACCGATCGTATGAATGTCGGTGAAACAATTGCAGATGAAGAAAACCCGGTTCCACTACCGCTTATTAATATCGATGAACCGACGGTTGCCATAACGTTCAAGGTCAATGATTCTCCCATGTCCGGTAGAGAAGGAAAATTTGTAACTTCAAGAAACATATGGGAAAGATTACAAAAAGAGTTGCTTACAAATGTTAGCCTTGTAGTGGAAAAAACGGATTCGACAGATTCTTTTATCGTAAAGGGACGTGGGGAATTGCAACTTTCAATACTAATTGAGAATATGCGAAGGGAAGGATATGAATTTCAGGTATCAAAACCCGAAGTGATTTATAAAGACATAAACGGAAAGATTGCCGAACCCATAGAGCTTGCAATTATAGATGTGGCAGATGAGTTTGTAGGTGTCGTTATTGAACTATTCGGGAAACGGAAGGGGGAAATGATTGATATGGTGCAAGGTGGAGACGGATATACCAGATTGGAATTTAAAGTGCCTGTACGCGGGCTTATGGGGTTTACCAATGAATTTTTGACGAACACCAGAGGTACGGGAATATTGAATCACAGCTTTTACGAATACGAATTTTTCAAGGGTGAGATAGAGGGAAGAAACAGAGGGGTTCTTATTGCATCAGAACCTGGTATTTCTTCAGCCTTTGCGCTTAACAATTTGCAAAGCAGGGGTGAGCTGTTCATCGGTCCGGGTGTTGAAGTTTACACCGGTATGATAGTGGGCATACACAATAAGGAAAATGATATAGTTGTCAATGTTTGTAAAGGTAAAAGACTCACGAATATGAGAGCGGCAGGTGCCGATGAAGCCATAAAACTGACACGCCCGCTCGATTTTAGCCTTGAGCAGTGTCTTGAGTTTATAGGCGATGATGAATTGTTGGAAATAACTCCAAAAAGCATACGAATGAGAAAAAAAATACTCGATGAGAAGACACGAAAGAGGCAATCGAAGAGCTACATTAAAAACCATTTGAAGGAATGAATGTAAGAGGGCTCGCCTTTACAATTGACATTCAATCATTTGATCAATATATGATGCCAAATTATTATAGCAATATGATGAGTTCTTTAAGATTATTTTTTGTAGGAATAAACTGAAAAACGGATACCGGACGGCACTAAATTTATTAATATCATACCTGGTCCTGTGCTGAATTTGTTTTAGGGGCTCGGTTATTTTAAAATGGATATGGTGTAATAAAGGAGCAATTCCTCCTTACTCGTTTCCTGATATTTTAATAGTCAGTTTTCCGATTTTTAATTTTTTATCTGTTGATATGTCTCTCCCTGCACGCCGAGATTTCAGGCGGGCATATCTAACCTTCTACCCGATTTTCCGTTTTGTGAATTTGCAATTTTATGTTATAATACTTTTTTAAAAAGGAGGATAAAATGAAAAATTTTATTTTAGCGATGTTGCTGCTTATACCGATATCAATATTTGCAGATGTTGAAATACATGAGACTTTTAACAATAATCTCGGCTTTATCGGAACAAAGGGGACAAGAACCATCTATATTAAGGGGAATCTGGAAAGAGTGGATGAAATCAGTGAAATGACAGGTAAATTTGCGATGATGATGTCCCGTGGAAAAACGTCAAATAAATCGATTCGGATTACCGATCTGGGGAAGAACGTAATTTATAATATAGATCCTGATAAGGAAGTGTATTCGAAAATTAACATTAAAGATATCGAAAAACCGGATTCTCTTTATAATGTGGATTCACTAAAAGCAAATTTTGAATATGAAGTTAAAGATATGAAAGAGAGTAAAATTGTAAACGGATTTTCTGCAAAACACTACATTGCCACAATGAGAATTATAGGAGAAGACAAAACGGACACATTGAAGATAATCGATGACATGTGGGTATCCAAAAGTATTCCGGAATGGAATACCATAAAGAACTACAGCCGTTTAATGGCAAATAACTTTTCTCAAGGTAAAAATAGAAAAAACGAAAGACTGAAATACATGAACGACTTTTATGAAAAGATTTCAAAAATAGACGGTTACCCGGTCAAAACTGATATAAGCATGTACACTTCAGGAAGCGCTGAAGATGGTGATGATAACAGTGAAAAAATGCAGATGAGTGACATTCTCGGTGGTGGTGAAAAAGACACGAACAATTCTATCAATGGTTTCAGGCTGCTTCATTCTTTGACAAATGTTAAATCTGTTGAAAAAAAGAATTTAAACGATAATCTATTTAAATTAAAAAGTGAGTGGAAAGAAATAGGTAATTAATGTACAAAGTTAAATTAGGCGAAATTTACGAAGGACCTTTTAATCTTTTATTATATTTAATTCAAAGAAATGAATTGAATATATACGATATTCCGATTTCTCAAATTACTTCCGAGTATCTTCATTATTTAAATATCATGAATGATGCCGATTTGAATATCAGTGGAGATTTTCTTGTTACCGCCGCTACACTTATGAAAATCAAAGCGTATTCCCTTTTACCGATTGAGAGAGATAATAATCAGGATGATGCTATAAATACGAAAGAGGAGTTAACGAAACGATTAATCCGGTATTCGAAATACAAAGAATTGGGAGCAATTCTCGGAGAGAAAGCTAAAGCCGAAAAGCGTTATTTTACCGCCTCGCACGGTGAGAATATAGGGAAATGGCGTTCAAAAAAAAGAGAAGATTCACAATTGCTTCAACATGTTTTGAAGGTTATGTTACGACGGGAAAAGGTTCTAAATGATTATGAAAAAAATGTATTGAAAATAAAAATAGAAAAGGTAATTGATAGTTTAAAGAATAGGATAGCATACGGGAATAGGTACCAAATCGAAGAGCTATTGGAGCAGAAGAGTTTAAAACATCTCCTGGTAACCTTTATGGCTCTTCTGGAACTCAGCAGAACCGATTATGTGACTGTTTATCAGGACAAACTATTTTCACCAATTTATATAGAGAGGCGCTAAATGAGATGGAAATTTACAGATATGGATGATACGTATCTTGAGGGATATCTCTCGACACTTAATGTGGATAGAACCATACTGAAAATACTTTTGAACAGAGGTATCAAAGGGAGAGACGAGATTTTTAAATATCTATACGGAACAATGGAACATCTCGTGGATAGCTTTGAAATAAATGAAATGGGAAAGGGGGTTGATCGTGTAATTCAAGCTTTGGAAAATAACGAACGCATTATAATTTGGGGGGATGAAGATGCAGACGGTATGACGGCAACAGCAATTTTATACAAATTCCTCAAAGACATAAGAGCAAATGTGTCGTATTTTATCCCATCCCGTTCGGAACACGGAATAGGATTGAATGAAAAGGTGATTGATTACTATGCTGATAAAGGAGTTAATCTTATCATAACCGTTGATTGCGGCATTAGTGATGTCGATGAAGTTGATCATGCAAATGCAAGGGGAGTTGATGTCATCGTAACGGATCATCATAATATAACACACACGAGTTTACCGAATGCTGTAGCAAGGATAAATCCGGTTATAAGCAAAAATGACAAATATAGCGGTGCAGGTGTAGCGTTTCGTTTCGCGGAAGCCATTGCAAAGAAGTACTTAAATCTGTCTTCTTCCCAATTTTATTCGGTTCAAAAGGAGCTTGTTATGATAGCTGCATTCGGTACGATTGCAGATAAGGTCCCTTTGGTGGGAGATAACAGAATAATTGTGAAAAGGGGAATCGAGATTTTCAAAGAACATGGATTTTGTATTACAAAAGTGATTTCAAAACTACTTGACACAACAATCATCGATAACTTTCAGGCAATACATAACTTTATAATTCCGATTATTTCCTCTTCCAAATCAGTGAAAGGGAAAGTACAAATTATCAATGTTCTTGTTAGTAATGACGGTAATAGCTATCAAAAAGAAATTATAGATCTTTACAAAAAGAGTAGTGAATGGCAGAGTAATGCAAAAGAGATTTTCAATTCATATATGGCGAAGCTTGATATGGAAAAATTCGGTAAAATCATTATTATCCAGGGAAATACGGACAGAATGTATTCCGGATATGTGGCATCCAAAATCAAGGATATTACCAATAAACCGGTTATTATTATTACTCCTAATAACGGAGATTTCGTAGCAGAGGGAAGATGTCCCAAGTATTTCGATTTGGCAATGATGTTTAAATCCATGTCCGATCTGTTTGACAATTTCGGAGGTCATAAATACGCCGCGGGTTTCACTATTAAAAAAGAAAAGGTAAGCGATTTTATAGAGAGAGCCAATAGATATGCCGAAGAAAACATAAGTGAGGAAGATTTAATTAGTAATATAACAATCGATGCAAAAATAGACATTAAAGATATGAGCAATTCCGTTTTCAAAACGGCTCGCATTATGAGTCCATTCGGTGAAGGCAACCAACCTCCGGTATTTTTGTTAAGCAATGTACATCTTCAAGAGCATATCTTCGGATATGAGTTAATGGAGAACGGTATCATTTTTGTTTCCGGAGATAATAACAGATGCAGAAAATCCATTAATTCCGGCGGGCTTGCGGATATTGTTTTTACCGTTGACATAGACAATAAACCCATAGTCTTAGACTGTAAAAAAATCAAACAATAAAAATATTCGGTATTTGTGTAAGTAAAATAATAGTGTAACTTGTGCGGGGGTTATCGCTTGAATCGGTTTGACATAAAATCTGTTATATGATATATTAAAACAACTATGATTGAAGTTAAATTACTGTCTATTACCCCCGATGCAGAAGCATTGATCGAGGAATGTGGGCGTACCGCTTATCTTTCGTTTTCAAAGAAAACTGAAAATTCGAAAGAAAAATTCATAAAGATGATTATAAGAAGCGGTCATTTGTCCGTTTTGGAACATGCATCGGCGACTTTCAGGATTAAAGGGGGGAGCCGAAGTTTTACGCATCAACTTGTCAGGCACAGATTGGCGGCTTTTACCCAACAGTCTCAGAGGTATGTATCTGAAAACAATTTTTCATATGTAATACCCGATGCAATTAAAAATAATCATGGAATAAGGGTAATGTATGAGGAGCACATGGAAAATGTGAGAAGATTTTACGAAACGCTTTTGAATAACGGGGTAAAAAAAGAAGATGCGAGATTTGTTTTGCCTAATGCGGTGGAAAGTGAAATCGTGATGACTGCAAATTTTAGAGAGTGGAGACATATTTTGGAAATCAGGGGTGATCTTCATGCTCAATGGGAAATTCGCAAAATTGCCATCGAAATTTTGAAGATTTTGAAAGAAAAAGCACCGAGTTGTTTTTTTGATATGTATGTGGACGGGAATCAAATTAAATCGGATCAATCGGGTAAGCGTTGAAAATATTGGATATTAATGTGATTAATTTTCGAAATATCAAAGAAAAAAAGTTCGAATTTGCCGATACTGTTACTTATGTTTATGGAGAAAACGGATCGGGGAAAACAAATCTGCTTGAAGCCATTTATTATTTGAGTTGTGGAAAATCCTTCAGAAATGTTAAAGATTCGGATATAAGAATGCGTGAAACGGAATATTTTCATGTTGATGGAACCGTTTCATCCGATGACACAAAACACAAAATAGCAATGGGGATGAAATCCGGTGAGAAAAAAATAATATTGGACGGCAAAAATATTAAAAAGGTTTCGGAGCTTTTCGGAGTATTTATTCCGGTTGTTTTTTCTCCCGAGGATACAAGTGTCATAAACGGTTCTCCGATGATAAGGAGGCGTTTCATAGACAGGATGATTGCGTCAATAGATAACGATTATATAATATATCTCAAGAAGTACAACTACGCTCTTGAACAACGGAATAAGCTTTTCAGGGAAGCAATCGACAATGATGAAAATTTGCTTTACGCATATGAAAAGATTTTAACGGAAAACGGAATTATAATTGCAGAGCGAAGAAGGGAGACGGTAGATAAATTGAACGAAATAATAACCGATATATACTTCAGAATCACCGGTGCGAAAGATAGAATATTCGTAAATTATAAATCGGAATTTACAGACGGGGACAGGGATGATTTACTCTTGCGATATCGTAATAAAAGGGGAAATGACAAATTACTAAAAAGGACCTCTTTCGGTGTGCATACGGATGATATTCAGATAGTTATTAACGGTGAAAATTCTCGCTATTTCGCTTCAACGGGGGAGAAAAAATCTCTTGTGGTAGCACTCAGGATAGCCGAATCGGATATATATAATAAAATAAAAAATGAATATCCTGTGATGCTCCTCGATGACATATTTTCGGAATTGGATGAGAAACGAAGAAGGAATTTATTAAAATTTTTTATTGACAAAGCTCAGGTAATTATAACATCTCCGGAAAGATACGATATTGGAACGGGAGTGGCATATATTAATATGGAGCAAATAGATGGATAAAAACAAGCCGAAACCTATAGGGGAGATATTAAACAATGTTTTAAAGAAGGTCGGCGTATACGAGAATTTTAAAATACAGAGCAATTGGGAACAAATCGTAGGTAAGGAGATAGCGTCGGTTACGGATCCGCTACTTATTGAAAGCGGTACAATTGAAATAAGGGTTAAAAATACAATCTGGAAGAGGGAACTTGATTCCATGAGTGATGCAATAATAAAGGAGATAAATGTTTTTTTAGGGAAAAAAATAGTAAATAAAATAGTGTTTAAAATAGGATTAAGAAGGAGGCGAACTTGACATACGATGCGAGTAAAATACATGTATTAAAGGGATTGGAAGGGGTAAGAACTCGTCCGGCTATGTACATTGGCGATACTTTTAGCAGAGGGTTTCATCATCTTGCTTTTGAGGTTATCGATAACAG
>QNBC01000091.1 GCA_003641665.1 candidate division TA06 bacterium | reverse complement strand
GTTGTGAGAACAAGTCTGTCATTTTTATCAAGTATGGTAACCTCAACCTTTCCCTTAAGTATTATATACATCTCATTCCCTTCGTCATTTTCATTGAACAAAATTGCACCTCTTGGAAAAGATACTTTTTGAAGATATTGACTTAATTTCACCAGCTCTTTAGGGTCGAGATATTTGAATAAAACTATCTGAGAAATATCCACTTAATCCTCCTTTTATTTTATGTCCATAATATAAGTTATATTTTTAATTACATTTTGTCAACTGTATTCGAAGAATAAAGGGTGGGTTGGCATATTTACAGAAAAAATAAATTGGCAAGAGGTATATACATACTTACCACCTGCAGTAAAACAATTATGATTATTCAATTTATTTTTGAAACATTGTAAAAAATCCAAAATGACAAATTTACCTTCATTCTTTTGTTCTCTATTTTGATGTTTCAACACAATTTTCCACTGATTCGATTTAGAAATCAAGCCCCTGAAATAAATTCAGGTTGACATGGGAGAGTGTATGCTGAACTTGTTTCGGTATCTCACTTATTACCGGTTAATATGTACATACATATCCGCCGAAACTTTAGTGCAGGCAGACACATCTACTTCAATAGCAGTAACTTGACTTTTTAATGGAACTTGTATACCCTTATATAAAGGAGGATATTTATGAAAAGATATGTATACGTTTTTTTGACGGTTATGACCCTTATTGCGGTACGAGTTAACGGATTTGCATCAAAAATCACAGATGTAACCGTTTATAAAAATTCCGCACTAATAACAAGAGTAGTTAAAATTCCTTCCATGAGTACAAATTCCATTGTGAAGGTTGACAATTTACCTTATTTTCTTGATGATAATTCGATTCAAATTTTATCGAGCAAGAACATAACCGTAAATTCATTTGATATAAAAACCATTTATCCGAAAAATTCCGATAACGAAACGGTAAAGAAATTAAAGAAAAAGTTAAAATTGCTGAAAAATAAATTTCTGAAATATAAAAACCATATGTATGTAATTGAAGAAAAAAGAAAATTTCTCGATGCCGTAAGAGAAAATGTTGCAAGTCAGGATAAAACTCAAAATAAACCCGTTTTCGATTGGAGAGGGGTATACAGGTTTTTTGGTACAAGTATAGATTCTCTTCTTACTGACTCGCTGAGAACTGCTATGAGAATCGGTGATATAGAATCCCGGATGAATGAATTGAAAAATAAAATAAATCAATACGCCCCTACAGATATGAACCATAAGAGTTTAACGGTGAATATTGATAAAAATGATGACAAAGAAGGAACTATTACTGTTCGTTATGTTGTAAATAATGCCTCCTGGAAACCGTACTATAGACTGGATATAGAGAATTCTGACGGGAAATATGAGCTTATGTATCTTGCAAAGATAAAACAAAACACCGGTGAAGATTGGAATAATGTTAAATTGACCGTATCTACATCCAGCCCGGAAATTCCTTCATATGCCACACATGTTTCTCCATGGTATCTCTATCCGTATAGGTCAAGAAAAACAAATTTAAAATACGAGTCAATGGATAAACTTGCCGCAGCTCCCATGAGGGAAAAGAGTATGCCTGAGGCGGAGGTAGGAGAAAATCTCTATTCGGTGATATTTACATTGCGCAATCGAATCACGATTCCTTCGATGAAAAGCGAAAAGACGGTTCTACTTGCGGATATAAAGGGTAAAGGTGAGCTGTCTCTGTTTGCTTCACCGATCGTTTCAAAATATGTTTATGCTCATATTGATTTTGTAAATCATGAAAACTTTTCTTTATTGCCGGGGAAAGCGGATATACTCTGGGATGGTGATTACAATGGGAAAGGTTATATTCCCGCCACTTCACGGGGCGATACGGTATCAATTGAATGCGGAGCGGATAAAGAGGTAACGATTTCCAGAGAACTTGTAGAGCATAAATTTGATAAGGGTAACAGATTTTCCAAGTTTAAATCATACTATTTCAAATATGCTACAAAGGTATTAAATAGGCACAACAGAAAAATCAAGATTACTGTTGAGGATAGAATTCCTGTAAGTAAGGATAAAGATATCAAGGTTACGAATGTTAAAATTTTACCCGGAGATTATACTATCGCTGAAAACGGAATTGTAAAATTTACCCTTGACATTCCTGCGAAAAAGGAGAAAAAACTCTTTGTAGAATACAAAATTGTAATGCCCAAAGGGATTAACTCGAATGGCCTATTTTAGACTATTGTTTCTATTATTATTTGTTCCCGGAATCATTAGCGCTTCATTCAGTGGCGGTGGAGATGTGATTCTTGCTGAATTTGGTAATTTAGATATTAAAGATACTGTTTCAATGGGTGATATATCTCAGATAAATATATGTTATGGCTCTCTTTATGGTAAATTCAATTTAAATAAATACACCATATACGGAAAGTTCAATATTACTCCGAGGAACAATATGTACGTTGAGAGATTGTACGGTGCTGTGGATATAGATAATTTTGAAATAACAATTGGGAAGCAGTATTTTAACACCGGGTACGGAAGAATATTCAAGATAAACAATTTGATGGGCAGTATCTATTCTCCGCTCAATATTTATGAGTTGAGCGGAAAAACAGGTATCTCATTTATGTACTATTCCGACAACAATTATTTTAACATGAGAGGAGGAATGTTTTTAAGGCAAGCAATACTTCTGCTTAGTAAATTTAGCTATAACACATATGCCATTGAAGAGGAGATTAATATTGACAGATACGGATTTAAAACAGGGCAATTTTATAACTTTAGAAACGGAGAAGCCAAGTACTTGTTTTCGTTTTCCTTAAATGCAGATCTTTTTTGCGGATTTAATGTTGAGTTTCAAACATTTTCCAATGCACTTGAAATAGATTCTTTTGACTATAAAGGTTCTATTTCAGCAGATTATACGATACCGATTGGTAATGGAGTCTACATAGATGCAGAATATCTATATAAAAAAGATAAATACAGTGGCACTTTTTCAAACACTGCCGTGACATCCTTTTATGATAGAGGTAATAGTATTCTGGCCTTCCAGGCTTCATATCCATTTAACTTAACGTTTAAATCATCGGTTTTCGGATTATACAATATTGATGAAGGGAATTATTATATTGGTGGGAATCTCTCTATAGGGAAACAGATTTTTCACACGGATATTATTTTGGCATATAACAAATACACTGAATCGATGTCCCTGCCTTATAAAGGTAGTTTGTTCGGTGGTTTAATGTTTCGATTATCATTATAGCACGAAACAAAGGAGTTGTATGATTACATTTAAAAAGATTACAAAAACTTATAATCCTGGTAAGATCGAAGTGCATGCTTTAAAAGATGTAGATATCACAATTGAAAAAAAGGAGTTCATGACAATCTTCGGTCCCTCCGGATCGGGAAAAACGACTTTCTTGAATATTGTAGGTTGTCTTGATGTGGCAACTTCAGGGGAGTATTTATTTGAAGGGGAAAGAATATCGGATTTGAAGCCTATCGAACTCTCTATGATTAGGAGAGAGAAAATAGGGTTCATATTTCAAACATACAACCTCATTCCTGTGCTAACTGCTTATGAAAATGTAGAAATTGCAATGATTTTGTCTCGAAAACGATATACGAAAGATGATATTTATAAGACACTCGAAGATGTAGGAATAGCGGATCTCGCAGATAGATTGCCGAGGGAAATGTCAGGAGGGCAGCAGCAGAGAGTCTCGATTGCAAGGGCGCTTGTGAAGTCTCCTAAATTGATTTTAGCGGACGAACCTACGGCAAATCTCGATTCCGAAAACGCAATGAGCATAATGGAAGTTATGAAAGCCATGAATGAAAAGTATGATGTAACATTTGTATTTTCGACACATGACCCTCTTGTAATGGAATTTGCCAGAAGGCTCGTCAAATTAAAAGATGGAAAAATAGAGGAAGATAGGTTGAAATGATAGGGAAGATTTTTTCACTTGCCTCAAAAAATGTTTTTAGAGCAAGAACGAGAACATTAATAACCATATTTGCCTATGCATTTGGAATAGGCATGTACATATTAATGGACGGTTTACTGGGGGGTGCTTACAAAGACTCTGTGAAAAACATAGTCCAAAAGGATATAGGTAACATAAAAGTATTTTCAAAGGGATACGATATAAACAAAATAGTGCCCGATCCGGAAGATTATTTTGATGAAAAAGTATATCGGGAGATATTTAATAAATATGAATATTCTGTTCGGGAACTCCAGTTTTTAACTACTATCGTATCGGGAGAGCAGCAGTATGCCGGTGTTGTTAGAGGAGTTAACCCGAAAAGCGCAAATAAAGTTTTCAATTATAAAACGGATGTGAAGGTTGGTGCTTGGCTGGATAGTTTGCCTGATGATGAAGTTGTTATGGGGGAACTGCTTGCAAAAGTATTGAAATTGAAGGTGGGAGATAATTTTGTCATTATATATAGGAATCGGGATGGGAACTATGACGCCTATGATTTTACCGTAGGAGGTTTGATTTACACGGGTAACCCCAATGTTGACAGAGTAGATGTATTTATGAAACTCGAAAAGGCTCAAGAAATAATGGGGGCTCAAGGATTAATCTCTGACATAGCAATTAGAACGAACGATAAAGGTGCAGTTGAGAGAATAAGAAGGGACTGCGGAGGCGATTTAACCGTTTATACATGGGAGGATTTGAGTCAAGATTTCCTTAATATAAACAAAACAAAACAAATATCGTCTGCTGTGTTAATTATGATGATAGTAATAGTTGCTGTAATTGGAATATTTAATACGATACTCCTCGGTATGTTCGAGAGGCAGATAGAGGTGGGGACATTGAAAGCCCTTGGTATGAGCGAAAAAGAGATAAACCTGCTTTTCGTAATCGAGGGTGGTATAATAGGATTATTGGGAAGTGTCGTAGGCATTATAACGGGTGTTATTTTGAACATTCCATTTGTAACTATAGGTATAAGCTTGAAGGGGTTTGAAAACATGGATATTGGTTATCCCGTCGAAGCGGTTTTCAGAAGCACATGGAATCCCGGCTCGATGATTTTTGCTCTTATTTTTGGTGTGGTTATCGCAATTTTAGCAAGTTATTATCCTGCAAAACGGGCTGCAAGATTAAATCCCGTTGAAACATTGAGAGGATAACATGATTAGTAAAATGGCGTTTAGAAATTTAAAGAGGAACAAGGGGAGGACTATTGTAGTTTTGATTTCAATTTCCGTTGCCGTTTTGTTTGCTTGTATCATGTTGAGTTTAATAAACGGAATGATTGAATCATACCTTAACAATTATAAAAATTTCCAATATGGAGATATAAGAATCGCAAATGATAAGTTTTTCGAGAGAGAACAGTACATGCCAATAAAGTATACCATCGATGAATCTGTTGCCGATAGTATTCGAGGTATCGACGGAATTACCGATATTTCAAAGAGGATAAAGATGCCGGTTCTTATTGGTGTAGGGAAAGAATCGGAGAGTATCATACTTTTCGGTGTTGACCTGAATAGCGATAAGAAAATATTAAAACTCGAACGTTCAATAAAAGAAGGGAATCTGCCGAATGAAGGAAGGACATGTATAATCGGAGAAAATCTTGCTAAAAAGATGAACATAAAAACAGGAGATTCGATTTTGATTGTCGGTTCGGATCGTTTTATGTCCTTAAATGCCGTGAAACTCGTCGTTTCAGGGATATTCGATGTTGATATACCTTACTTTAATAGGAAATTCATTGTCACATCGTATAAAAATACTCAAATATTGGGCAGGCTTGGGAAAAAAGTTACTGAAATTATGGTATTTACAAAAGGTAATTATCATAAAATTGCCGAAGAGATAGATAAGAAGATTCCGGAAAACGCAAAAGCCGTAACAATCGATAAGTCCGGAGGGATGTATGTGTGGATGAAACTTGCCCTTATTATTTATCAATTTATGAGTGTAATAATCATCTTTTTAGGGGCAATGGTTATCGTAAATACAATGCTAATGGTAGTACATGAAAGAAAAAGAGAAATTGGAACATTAAAAGCAATGGGAATGACTGATAGAGAAGTTGAAAAATTGTTTATGATTGAAGCCTTTTATATGGGAACTGTTGGAAGTTTTATAGGGGTTATTGCAGGTGGGTTTGCTTCTTATTCACTTTCTAAATATGGAATGAATTTTTCAGCACTATTTAAAAAAGTTGAGTTTATGTTTAATTCTCATATGTACGGAGAATTTAGTATTCCCGTTCTTATAGGCATGTTTTTCGTTGGTGTAATTGTTGCGACATTTGTAACATATCTCCCTGTAAAATCAGAAGTCTCCAAAGAAGTTGTCGATTTACTTGAGAGGTGATTATGAAGATATTTTATAAGGTTATTATTGTTGTTTTATTTCCTATTTTTGTTTTTTCCATGACAGCGAATGAGCTGTTAAAACGAATAGATAATCGTCATTTTTATAGTACGATATCGTATAAAGCAATAATGAAAATTCATTTCGCAAACGAAACATTGGAAAAGCATCTCAGTATCTATGTGAAGGGTAATGAAAAAGCGTATCTTGAAATCATATATCCTCCGGAAGAGAGGGGAACAAGATACTTAAAACTGAAAGATGCCATGTGGATTTATTTTCCCTCTGCTGACGATGTTATAAGGATATCGGGGCATATGTTAAGGCAGAGTATGTTCGGGAGCGATTTATCTTATGAAGATGCTTCCTCGTCTAAAAAATTGAGTGAATATTATGATGCAACTTACGATACATCTCGGACGAACGATACAATGTATGTTCTCGATTTGATTGCAAAGGAAAAAGATGCTTCGTATTATAGGAGAAAAGTTTATGTTAGCAAGGGTAGCTTGCTTATCAAAAAGATGGAACTATTTGCAAAGAGCGGTAAATTATTGAGGACGATGAAGTTTGAAAATTATAAAAAATACGGGAGCATATATGTTCCAATGAAAATGGAAGTAAGAGACGAAGTAAGAAAAAATTCCTATACCGATATAATGCTATTCAATGTAAAAATCGATGTGATACTGCCCAGCAGGATGTTTACAAAATCTTATTTAAGGAGAAAATCGTAGAGTAGCGTATTAATTCTCCCATTTAAATAAACGATTATATTTTTTGTTTTCTCTTATTTGATTATTATTCGGAAATTAATGATGTAATCCCGAGCTTGTTTCGGAATATCACAGCCCCTGAAATAATGCTGAAATAAATTCAGCACAAGTCCCAGGGTGACAAATGAGATGAATTAAACCTACGCTGATTTGAGGTGTTATCAGCCAATTAATGCTGTCATTCCGGACTTGATCCGGAATCTAATTTATTACAGTTTGATATTTCTATACATATCCGCCGAAAATTTAGTGCAGGCGGACCTGTCTATCCCCTACTATATAATATGTAGACAAACAAAT
>QNBC01000090.1 GCA_003641665.1 candidate division TA06 bacterium | reverse complement strand
TGAATATTTCATTTGAACTCTTAATTATTTTTGCATCCACAACGATGCCTGTTGTATCAACATCCAACTGGACGAACACTCTTCCCTCTAATCCCATCTTTTTAGCAATTTCAGGGTATTCCGCCTTGGGCTTGCTGACTAAAACAGGTGCCTGCTCATATACTCTGAAGAAATGCTTCACTTTGGGTGGTGGAGGAGTATTAACATCAAATGTAGTCTTTCCTATCGTTTGCTGCTCGACTTCCTTATCGCTACTTGCTGCAACCGCTATTTTAGGCTTTGCAACAGGTGGTGGTTCCTCCACTTTTGATATTTTCTGTGTTTCGATATTTTCCATTTTCATGGGAACAATAACTTTCTTCAGTTTGTAAGGATGCGGTGTGTAATGTGGAAATAGCAGGAAAAGAGCCATAATGAAAATAAGGGTAATCAACAAGCTGACTCTTACATTGATAGGATAATTTTCTTCAATAGGATTTGATAATACAATTCTTTTCATAAAATGCTCCCATCATATTCGTCGTTTTTTAGTAGCCAGCGAAATTCTTAACACCTTATTTGCGGACAACTCATCAAAGACATCATTGACAACACCATAATTGACATTTTTATCCGCTTCCACAGATGTAATTAATCCGGGATTTTCAGCTGCTTTTCTTGCCTGCAAAATACCGACATAACTTACTGGTACTATATTGTCATCAATTGATATAATACCGTCTTCACCTATCCAAATATGTGCCACACCTTTATTAGGTAACTTTTTGGCATTTTCTGCTGCCGGTAAGTTTATTCTCAGACCTTGCTCCGCCCTAAAAACAGTAGTCACCATAAAGAATACTATCAACAGAAATGCTATGTCACCTGTAGAAGCAGTGGGGATTTCTATGGAACCTTTTTCAATTCTCTTAATTTCCATATGTCACCCCTCTCAGAATTCTTCACTGATAGGTGAAGGTTTCAAACTGATCTTTTCGGGCACATTTAAGGTGTTAAACGCCTTTTTTAAATTATCAAACACCGTAATCATAACACCGTATTTACAGAATCTGCTTGTTTTCATTGAGAATATTAAATTCGTATCCGCTTTTACCGTGTGCCCTTTTGTCAGTAGATCAATTGCCGTGTCTTCGATTTTATCAATAGGGACATTCTTGCCCTCTATTTTAACAGAGCCATCTCTTGCAACGTAAACATGTGCAATACTTGAGGATTTGACCTTAACGGTCTCTCCCTTCTCCGGCAATACAATCTGCAAACCCAGTTCATTATTAAAGATCGTTGTTGTCATGAAAAATACCAATAATAGGAAGGCTATATCACCAGTAGATGCCGTTGGAATTGAGGATGATTCTGATCTTTTTGGCCTTCTCATAATTCAATTCCTATTTTCCCGATTCTAATAAGAAAGTAATCATATCATTCGCAGCTAATTCCATATTTCTGGTATAGCTGTTAATCATGTTCGTAAACCATGTATGGGCAGCCGATACGGGGATTGCAATTGCAAGACCTGTTTCGGTGGTGATAAGAGCTTCCGAAATACCGCTTGCAACTAGTTTCGCATCAACGGTCCCGGCAAGAGCTATGGCATCGAATGCACTGACCATACCGCTAACTGTTCCCAAGAATCCCATCATAGGTGCTAATGTTACAACGGCTGCCAAGGCAGACATACCTCTGTCAAGAAATGCCAATTCCTTAACTGCTGCAGTCTCCATTGCTTCTTCCATAGCATCTTTATCTTTGCCGACTTCTGCATATGTTTGAATTCCCGCCAAAAGTATTCTTGCAATAGGACTGTTCTCTTTTTTACAGACATTAATAGCTCCGTCCACACCGTTTGCATTATAAGCTTTCTCAATATCTTTGACCAATTTTTTAGAATTTGTTCTTGCCCATATGAATGTTATAATCCTTTCAATTATAAAAAGAACTCCAACGATCGCTGCTGCAAGCAAGAACCACATTGTCCAGCCACCACGATTAAAAAAATCAATCACTGTTCCTCCTTTGTTACAATATTTTCAATTAACCACTAATTACCCATAATTAAAGCAAATTATATTCATAACAAAATAAAATGTCAAGTGGTTATCTGCTACTCCATACATGATATAATTGTACTGAAAAATATGCGAATATACCTGCAAGTAGTAGCATTCCACCTTCAAATGCGGATATTTTCATTGCACCTATTAAAAGCGGTAATATATCCCATGAACGTGCGTGCGCCAGTGAAGGGAAAATCACTCCTATTCTAATCAAATGAAGTACGGTTACGCCTAACATGAACAAAGCACTGAATAATAATGAAATATATATCTTTGAGCCCGGTTTAATCAACTTCAGCAACTTTCTAATAATAAGGGAGGCATAAAACAACGCTACCGTGAATAGCAAAGTTGATATAGCAAAGATTATTTCAGCCGGTATTATTACCTTCATTATTTACCTCCTTCTCTTGGGGTTAACAACCTTGTAAAATTTATAAACGCCCAGCAATGTCAGAATAGCGGAAATCCCGAAAAGAGAATACGCTACCCATGTTTCTATGCTGTTCATTTTAATGCTGCCCGTAAATATAAAAGCGTATGCAGAAATTAATGCATACAGTAAAAGTCCTGAAGGTGCGATAACCATGAACTGCCAATCGGTCTCTTTATGAAGTACCATTTCGTATTTTCTGGCTATAAATCCCATAATCATAAAAGTAATCCATAGAGTCAAAGTACCCAATATAGTCAAAATGCTGGAGACGTTAGACCACATTGAAAGTTGTTTGGAAACAGCATTAATCGGAAACAGATAATAACTCATACATCCTCCAATTCATACAAGAAGTTTTTTCATTTTATCTTTCATTTCTTCCGCTCTCGTAGGACCTATCAGCATCGATGCCGATTGTTCCAATCCACCAATATATTTCAATAGAAGCGTAGAACTATATTTATCAGAATCTTTCATTCCTATATCCGATTTTACATTTTCAAGAATCTCGTATGCAAAATCCTCCAGATATTCTTCGGCTATTTTATTTATATCATTCAATACCGGAGCATCAAAGTCTTTTTCTTCAATTACCTCTTCCTTCTTTTCCTCAACGGCGACTTCCTCTTGCTTCTTTTCCACTTCGGGCGTGAGCTCAGGTCCTTTTTCCACAACCGCCGCCTTTAGCGATTCGATAATTTTACCATCCTCCAATTCCCCTTTGGCAACATATCCTATAATCTTCTCAGAATCACGAATAAAGACGGAGACAATGCCATTCCCCCTTAAAACCATCTTTTTAAATTTTATTCCTTGCAAAGCGGACAATGTTTGTTTCAATACGACCATTGATTGTTTCATCTGTTTTTCCGTGAATTTTGCATTATCCGAACTTACATTTTTAAATTCATCATTTTCGGTAACAAAAAGGGAAATTAAATCATATTTATTTAATATCAGGCTTAAATTATCCGCCATTTCTCCTTACCCCACTTTACTTTTGGTAATCTTTTTTATAACATTCTGTATTTTTTGCTTTGTCTGATCCGTTCCGTATCTTCTTACAGCCAATTTACACAATTCGTCGATTATACCTTTCGATATGGTAGATATCTCATTTTCACTTATATCATCACTTACTTTTTCAATGTATAATTTCACTTCGTTTCCTTCTTCAATGAGAGCGTTACTCATCTTATTTTCCGTATCTATGGTTTTCAAAGAGTATATAACGTTTTGTAACCAATCGTCTTTACCGCCTCCTTCTGAAAATTCATCAATTAGATAATTTATCTGAAGAACCTTGCTCTCAATAAACTTTTTTATATTGGGCGATAAATTTAATACACTGCTCTCGGCAGTTTTCTCTTCCACGACCTCTTCGGCTTTTTTTTCTGTATCGGATGTTTTCTCCTCGGGAGCGGTAACGGGTTGTGCAGGCTCTGTCTTCCCTTTGATAATTTCACCGATTTTATCCCGAATTTCATCAATATCACTTCGGTTTTCTACCTGCAATCCGATATAAAGATCATCCTTAGGAACAATAATATAAACAACATTCTCCGTATAAAATTTCAGATCATTAAAACCATTCAATTTAAGTAGCTTTGATATCACATCACCGCACGACCCTACAAATGCCGATATATCATCCAAAACACTCGATGCTTCACCTGCGGATTCAACACGAGAACCATCATCACTTTTAACCGCAACAACACCTTTCACTCCCTCAATAGCGAACATTTTCTCAAGAAGTTCTTTCATTTCTCACCTACTCGTATTCCTTTTTTACTTCAGCATATTTTCTTTTTGCAAGCATTGGACCCAGCTCCTCAATGGCTTTTTCGTATAAAACTCTTTCAATAATATCATCAATCCCTTTAATTTCATCAACATTAACAAGATACAACTTGTTCATATTAATTGCCATTCCTTGCGGTCCAAAGCTAAAAAGTTCTATTTGACCTTTGTATTGCTCTGTCTCTTCCAGTTTTTTCTTAATATAATCATACCAATTATTTATATCTATGTCAAATGCCCCATATGCTTTTAAGAATTTATTCGCCTTTTCAACGATCCTCTTCATTGAATTTTCCACAATATTTTTATCGTAGACAAAACCATTTTTAATGAGCCAAACAAGGGCGGCATAGACATCGATAATATTGATATCACTAATTTCTATAATTTGACGCAATGTCCTCTTACCATTAACAAGCAAAAGCACTCTCCAATCGGTTTTTCTCATAGATATCTTACCACCCTGAGGTAATTTGGTCGTTTTCGCAAGAACCGTGTCGAACGGAGGAAGCTGTTTCACAAAATCATGTATCTCTTTCTTCCGTCTCTCGATTTCGGTAATGATGTTTCCGCTCTCGTCACTGAAGGTTTTTTCATCGGTTTTTTCACCGGTTTTAAATTTGAATTCTCCTTCTTCAACAAGTGCAATAAGATACAACGCCTCAGCACCTTTTTTCCCCTTGTAAAAGGCATGGTAAATTTTTCCCGAATCGATATAAACAAATCCCTCCCCTTCTGCCGTATCAATACTTAATTTCCCCGTCTTCCGGAAATAATTAAGGAAATATAAAACCTCCGTTAAGTTAGCATCATCTATATATGTTTTAAATCCCATAAATTACTCCAATCACTTTATAAGAGGAATCCATGTATGGAACAAGAAATACATCCTTCCTATTAAAAGTGAAATACGAGCCATAACAGTATAACCGAACGATGCACCGAATGCTATCATAATATACGTTATACCGAGTTTTGCCGTCTTACCGACAAATCCCCTATGCTCTTTTGAAAAATAAAAATATGTTAATGTCGCAATAACTCCTATGATTATCAACAGATTATTCAAGGTTGCACCGTTCCATCCGTGAAGTGCTATGAGGGTTCCTTTAATCTGCGGTACCAATAACCCTTGTATAGATCCTGTTATAGCCAGTCCTGTTCCTATACCAACCGTAAATGCAATGGACCATCTTGACAGCCATGCGATTTTAGGGAACCATCTCGTTAACATGATAACACCGAAAAAGGCAGGGATCAGAAGAATCCATTGATGCTCCTGGGAAATCGGATCTATCAACATTGGCTTAATCACCAAAAAGTATGTATATATCAACATATAACCTGCTGATGTTCCTACATAGAGGTGTTCTGCGAACTTATAAAAGGGATTATCTTTATATAAAAATGAAAAGATTGCTAGCGTTAAAAACGCCGCCATCCAAACGCCTAATATTACCCAAAAATTATGCATGATCAGCTCCTCTTTTTCCTTCTACTTATGAAGTAACCGATATTACCGATTAAAATAAACAGAACTATTAATACATGAACCCATGACTGAGCTGTCATTCCCATTGTTGCAAATGCAGGTCTTTTCATGAGAGTTTCATACTCCGCCGCCCCCTGCAAACCTCCGAGAAGTCCTATGATTTGATGCGCCTGCAGATAGGGGTAAGCATCCGGAGCGGAAACAGCTGTCATTCCGAGAATTATCTTTATGCCGAATCGAGCATTTGCATACTGGACATAGATATCCCCCATACTTCCCGCTTCAAGAGCGAACAGAAGGGCAAAATTATCATAATTATGAATATCTTTCATCATCGGTAGCGAATCAAGAGGGGTGCCTCTGTAATCGGATTCAAAATAATCCCTTATCTCCTTGCCGATACCGACAACCTGAGCAACACCACCGGGACGATACCCGATATTTACATAATCTCTTCCGTATACAACGGTATCTTTACCCTCTTTTCTTGCCATCTCGTTGTACTGCTCGGCAACCTCAGCCATAGTGTTTATACTAAGCGGAAGGCCGAGCGGCCATTGGACGATCATTACAGGTTTCAATCCCTTTTCGAAACATTGATACAATAACGTTCTATACATAGGTTGCAACTCCGGCATACTGGCCGGATCATAATCTACGGATATCAATATATTAGTACCTCTCGGTAATGTATCAACCGCCTTAAATGCACTTTTCACAGGTGAGCTTATCGGGATTTTCATTGTAACCTTAAATATAAGAGGGGTTAACACGGCAAGAGCAACAAGCAGAAATATAAACCTTCTATCTATTTTCTCAAATTTTTCAAATATACTCATACCACCCTCCTACGAAAGATACGATCTCTCAATGCCAAGCATTATTCTGAGAGAAACAGCCAATGAACCGAGTGATACACCAATAAGTATACCTCTCTTTGCCGCCATTTGAGGAACTGCCATAATCCACTCGGCAACAGCCGGGAAACTATGCCACATCTGATAACCGACGGGAACCCTTCCGAGCATAACGAGAACCGCCGTTATGAGTAAAAGCGTTGCATCCATATTTCTCGCTCTGAAAGCTCTGTATGCGGCTGAAGCAATAAAGAAAGACAAAAGAGCAAACATAGTGGATTGCAAAGGAACAATCATATAAGTATAAAGATACATAAAACTGGAGCGTATATCCATTGCCGAACCGAATCTGATTCCGCCAATGATACCGGAAATAACAAAAAGTGCAAATCCGAGAATCAAAACAAGGCTGTAAACCCAACCTTCCTTTTTCCTTTTTATTTTAACGGAATGCATGTGAATTAAACTATCCACACCTAAAAGCATCGTAAAACCGGCAATAATCGAATACCATTTGAGTGAAACATCTTGCATGGAACCGAAAGGTGCATGCGGTATGCAGAATGAAACGATCATTATAAGTGCTGTTATAAATGTTATTGCCAGAGGAATTTCTCTACGCATATTACCTCCCAATTACCCTAAAGTAAACCAATCTTTAACTACATTGAATAATTTTATTATCGGAGCAATATTAAAAATATATCCGATACTTCCCAATATTACCATAATCAAAATAAATAAAAGTATGATGAGTTTACCGGCATCTTCTCCTTTAATCGTACCCACCATATCGGGGTCCTTTGAGAGGTATGCGGATGCAGC
>QNBC01000089.1 GCA_003641665.1 candidate division TA06 bacterium | reverse complement strand
CATACCTATCAAATAATCATACCTGCCACCTGCTGCAATAGCATTTTGACTACCTAACATATCGGTAGTTACTTCGAAAACCGTTCGGGTATAATAATCAAGGCCTCTTACTAATCTATTATTCACAACATACGGTATATCTTGTATATCGAGATAATGTAAAACCGCTTTAAAATGTCTTTTGCAGCCGTCACAAAGATAATCTATTGTCGACGGGGCTCCTTCCGTCACTTTTTTACATTTTGGATTCTTGCAATCCAAAACCCTCAGTGTATTGGTTTCAAATCTTCTCTGGCAATTTTCACACAGTTCATTATAATGAGGTTTTAAAAAATTCTTCAATGCCTTTAAATATTTTTTTCTACATTCTTGACAACCAATGCTGTTAATCTCAATTTTAACCGATTTCAATCCGAGAGCCTTGTATAAATTATATGCAAAGGCAATAACTTCCGCATCTGCAAGCGCTTCTTCCGTTCCAATATTTTCTATACCGAATTGCCTGAACTCCCTGTATCTCCCCTTTTGAGGTCTTTCCTGACGGAACATACTTCCCATATAAAACAGCTTCTTAACCGTTTTATCGGCATACATTTTGTTCTCTATGTATGCTCTTACAACACCCGCTGTTCCTTCCGGTCTAAGCGTTATACTTCTGCCACCTTTATCGATAAAAGTATACATCTCTTTATTTACTATGTCAGTTTCATCGCCTATCCCTCTCAAATAGAGTTGTGTTTGTTCGAATGTAGGAGTTCTTATCTCTTCGTAATTATATTTTCTCATAAATTCGAGAATTCTATTTTCTACAATATTCCATTTCCTTATTTCTACTCCAAAAACATCCCTTGTCCCTTTAATTGCTCTTATAACCATTTTTTATTTCTCACTCCTATTTCGTATATCTGACTAAAAACTCCACCGCCCAGAAAATCCGCTATAAAATCATATGCTGAAGCCGTTCTTCCCGGTACGATCAATTGGTGAATTTCATCAAGGGTAGCAAATAATGCGGTAACAACCATTACCATAATTATATTTCGCATTCTACTTTCATCGTTTTTATACAAACCATGCTTAAACATTAATCCGAAAATAAAATACTCGGAAAAATGTGCTATTTTATCCATCGATAAAATTCTATTAAAACTGACCCTTAAATGCGGAATCGAAGAAACGACAAATATCACTATTAACCATGTATAAGCGGGAATTAAGCTTTTACTTCTTAATCTCTTCAGGTTTGAATAAAAATCTATCTTCAAAAATATTTTCTCCTTTATTCTCGATTATATAATTTATTACTTCCTCATCGGACAATAATTTCTTATAAAATGTTATCAGTTCTACAACTTCTTTGCAATCATTCCCCACCAAAATCAATAGAAATATGTGTTTTAATTCGTCATCATAATAGTTATACTTAACCCCTTCCTCGGAAAAACCGAAAATCACCTCACTTTCCTTGATCTTATCGGAAATATATCTGAATATAACATAATCATCCCATAACGATTTGTTGAATCGTTTTTCGAATGCTATTATATCATTTATCACATTGCCCTTATATTCTTTTTTTATGCTTGATGCGGTAACGAGTTCTTTAATTATTTTTGTCTTGTTTTTGGATTTCAACTTTACGGTTTTATACTTCATATTATATATTTTTTCAAATCATCGCTCTCTACAAGTTCTTCCACTTTGGAATCGACATAGGAGCCATCAATTTTAATATTTTTCCCTTTTTCCCCGGGGACTTCGAACATTATCTCATCGAGTATATATGACAGGACAGTTTGTAACCTTCGAGCACCGATATTTTCAGTAGTACTGTTCAATTTGGAAGCATAATAAGCAATTCTTTCAATACCGCTTTTTTCAAAATCGACATTAATTCCATCTACATGTAACATTGCGGAATATTGCTTTATAAGGGCATTTTTCGGTTTTGTAAGAATCTGCTTAAAATCTTCCGTGTCAAGGCTTTTAAGTTCAACACGAATGGGAAATCTCCCTTGCAATTCGGGAATTAAATCGGTGGGTTTTACTCCTTGAAAAGCTCCCGCCGCAATAAACAGTATATGGTGCGTCTTTACAATACCATACTTAGTCATTACATTAGTCCCTTCAACTATGGGAAGAAGATCTCTTTGAACACCGCCTCTTGACACATCCGGACCGTGCTGAGAACCACTACCTACGATTTTATCTATTTCATCAATAAAAACTATACCTCTTTCTTCAACTCTCTCTCTGGCGTCAGTTATAATTTTGTCCATATTAACGACTTTTTGCTCTTCTTCCGCCTTTATGATTTTCCTCGCCTCTTTAACCTTCATTTTCGATTTCTTCTTATCGGATGGATTAACTATGTTGTTAAAAAGATCCTGTAAGGCAAAGTCCATCTCCTCCACACCGGCACTGGTAAACATCTTCATCGTCGGTCTGATATTCCTCTTATGCTCTATCTCTATATCCTTGTCTTCCATGATGCCTTCTCTCAATTGTTCTCTGAAGAATTCCCTCGTCCTTTTATAATCTTCCTCGTCCATTCCCTTCGGTTTAGGATAAAATGCATCGAGTAACCTCTCCTCAACATAGTGATCAATAAGGTCTTTATTGCTCTCTGCATATTCATCTTTAAGCATATTTATGCCTATTTCCATCAGATCCCTTATCATGGATTCCACATCTTTTCCTACATATCCTACCTCCGTAAAACGCGAGGCTTCCACTTTCACAAAGGGGGCTTTTGATAATTTTGCCAATCTCCTTGCTATTTCCGTCTTTCCAACACCTGTTGGCCCTATTAAAATTATATTGTTAGGTATTATTTCTTCTCTGAGAGGTGACTCGACTTGCATACGTCTCCACCTGTTTCTCAGGGCAATTGCTACAGCTCTCTTTGCATCATTTTGACCAATTATGTACTTATCCAATTCTTTTACAATTTCTTTCGGTGTTAACATTAATACTCCAATACTTCAATTTTTATATTTTCATTTGTATATATACAGATGGACGAAGCGATTTTCAACGATTCCAAAGCAATTTCTTCCGCAGACATATCCGTATGCTTCATCAAAGCCTGAGCGGCAGCTTGAGCATAAGGACCTCCCGAACCTATTGCAATAATGTCTCCTTCAGGTTCGATTACATCACCGTTACCGGAAATAAGCAATGTTTCATTTTTATCTGCAACCAATAAGATTGCCTCTAATCGCCTCAACACTTTATCCATTCGCCACTCTTTGGAGAGTTCTACTGCGGCTCTTCTCAAATTTCCACCATGTTCGGTTAGTTTTTTTTCCAGTCTTTCAAATAGAGTCAATGCATCTGCTGTTCCTCCGGCAAACCCCGAAAGGATCTTGCCACCATACATTCTTCTTACCTTCACTGCATTCCCCTTCAAAATAGTATGTTCCAGAGTGACCTGCCCATCTCCGGCAAAAGCAACTTTATTCCCTTTTCTTACGGCTAAAACCGTCGTTGAACGTATTTTATCTTGGTGGTTCATAATTCGGTGGCTCCTTCGTCATAACAATATCGTGCGGGTGGCTTTCTCTGAGACCCGCCGATGTAATTCTTACAAATTTTGCATTCTTTTGCAATATCTTTATATTTTTACTCCCTATATATCCCATGCCCGATCTGATTCCGCCGGTAAGTTGGTAAATCACCTCTTTAACCGTACCGCTGTATGGCACTTTACCAACAACCCCTTCGGGGACAAATTTACTCACATCTTGCTGGAAATAGCGGTCGCTGCTACCTGCCTTCATCGCATCAATCGAACCCATTCCACGATAGACTTTAAATTTTCTCCCCTCGTGAATTTCCGTGTTCCCCGGGCTTTCATCCGTACCGGCTAACAAACTACCTATCATAACACTATCAGCGCCCGCTGCAAGAGCTTTAACTATATCGCCTGAATATTTTATACCTCCGTCTGCAATAACAGGTATATTGTGCTTTTTCGCCTCTTTTGCACATTCATATACGGCTGAGAACTGGGCAACACCTACACCGGCTACAACCCTCGTTGTACAAATAGAGCCCGGACCGATACCGACTTTAACCGCATCTATATCTAATTTTACCAAATCTTTCACAGCTTCGGGTGTGGCTATGTTACCAACGATTATATCCGTTTTATCAAACCTCTTTCTAAGTCGTTTAATTATTCTTATAACACCGCTTGAATGACCGTGTGCAGTATCTACAACAAAGCAATCCACACCCATTTTTGCGATTTCTTCGGCTCTTTCAATAGCGTCTTCGGTAACTCCGAGTGCCGCACCGACCAACAACCTGCCGAAACTATCCTTTGCAGCATTAGGATACATCTCTTTTTTTATAATATCCTTAATTGTTATTAGTCCCCGAAGGTGATCATTCTTATCCACTATCGGTAACTTCTCTATTTTATGCTTCTGTAAAATCTTCTTTGCCCCTTCCAGACTAGTATTCTCTTTAACAACTATTAATTTTTCCCTTGGGGTCATATGTTTTTTAATCGGGTCATTTACATTCTCAACGAAGATGATATCTCTTTTTGTGATTATACCACGAATTATCATCTTATCATCCGTTATAGGAATACCGGAAATATCATACTTCCGCATCAATTCAATGGCATCTGATAATCTGTTCTCGGGTCTCAATGTAACCGGCTTTGTTATCATACCGCTTTCCGACCGTTTTACTCTGTCTATTTCAGCTGCTTGTCTCTCAATTGTCATATTTTTATGTATAATACCAATTCCTCCTTCTCTCGCCATGGCTATTGCCATATTGGATTCCGTCACCGTATCCATTGCTGCTGAAAGTATGGGAATATTTAATTTGATGTTTCTTGTAAAATATGTCCCAATAGAAACATCTTTTGGTAGTATGGTCGATTTTCTCGGCACTAAAAGAACATCATCAAACGATAATGAGAGAGGAAATAACTTATCCATGTTTCCACTCTTACTTAATAAAAATTGATACGGGAATAATGACAATATAACCGAGAATCAGCAGTAAAGGTGCTGCTACAATGGAACCGTTTGCCAATAATATATACCCCAGCAGTATGGAAAGAAGTCCGCCTGCAAATGTATAATAATTTTTCTTTGTAAATTTTATGGAATATCTCGATACCTTTGTTTTGATTCCGGATTTTATTTTATTTTTTTTCTTGTTAATTACCTTTTCCATTATCACTCCTTTTTAATCGCATTATTCTATTATTTAAAATCATATAAAGCTCGACTCCCGGAGATTTCGAGTTGTTGTTTATGGAAATATACCCTGTTGTCCCCCAAAATCCGCTCAAACCGCTTAATATCTCTTTCATATTTCCCTTTTGCTTGAATATTCTATTAATCAATAATCCCGTATCGTAACCGTAGTAAGAAGCTATGGTAGGTGAATAGTGGTATTTTCTCCTGTACTCTATGGTGACATTTTTTTTGAATATATCTTTGCCTTCCCAATTCGCTTTTGCATAAATAACACTATCAACATAGGTCCCTCCGAGTCGAATAACTTTATCTTCATCCCAATCCCCGAGACCGATTATACGAGCGTTTATTTCATAATATTTCAATTGAGTCGCCGCCATAATCAAATTATCGGGAGATCCGTTAACAAATATCACATCGTAACCTATACTATCATAAGCCACTTTAAGACTCTCCATTTGAGTGGAGTAATCATTTTCATTGGGGGAAAAGAATTCTTTACTGATAATATTCCCACCTGCGGATTTAAATATCTCTTCAAAAGTACTTTCTTCCTGTCTCCCCTTCGGATTATTCATATAAAAAATAGCCGCCCTCATTTTTCCATTGTTTTTAAGATATTCCACAAGCGTTTCCGCTTCTTCCTTGTTCGCTTTTCCGAATTGATAAACATTATCTCCTATTCCCCTAATTCGTATATCTTCGTTCATCGGTAGAATAATGGGTATTTCCCTATCATTACAATAAACCGATGCCACAATGCTATTGAATGTGTACAACGGACCTATGACAATCCTGCTTCCGTTACGATTAATTGTATTCTTCATCCCTTTGATCATCTCTATGGGATCACCGTGACTGTCAATTATCCTAATATTTAATTCATTATAATTTGTTGCCAGTTTGAAACCTGAAAGAAAATCCTGTCCTATTGTCGTTGATATACCAGAGAGAGGTAAAATCATCTCAATTTCCGTTTTGTTTTCTACTTTTACTGTCTTGAAACTTTCAATCATACTTATATAATTTGATTCAGGAAATTTCTTTTCCATTAATCGAATATAATAATTCTTCAAATCCTTTTCTTTAAGATCGTATAATCTCTTTATAATTATGTAATATTCCTTATCTCTGTATTGATTGATGTTTTTATATCGCTTTACAATCTCCATAAAAGTAATATTGTCGGATTTTTTCAAAAGAGTATCGATTCTATCGTACGCTATTCTTCGGTAATATTTGCTCGAAGTAATATTGATGTACATCTCAAATGCCTTTTCCCATTTCTTCAGATTATAAAGATTTTCACCTCTTATGAAATAATATTCATCTCCGAAAATGGCGGCATTTTTAATTGAATCAAGAACGGCTTTCGATCTTTCATATCTCCCTTTTTTATACTCAATAATTGCAGTATAATACATGATTTGTTCGACATATTTTGATTCGGGAAATTCTCTTCTCAGATTGCTCAATTGTTTCAAAGCCTTTTGATATCTTTTTGTTTCAATGTCATGTCTAACCGATGCAATACTCTTTTTGAAAGAAGAAGGATATACAACTTCTTTCCCTGGCCTTATTTTACACGATGATAAAAGAAGAACAATTAACAGAGGTATTACTAGTTTTTTCATAGTTGTATACTACTAAAATTTGCCTCTTATGTCAATAGAATTAAGGTAAAACATGAAAAATGTCATACCTTTTCAAATCATTTTATCGTGATATTCAGGTACAATATTTGAAATATATTTGATGAGATCAATTATATATTGTTAAATAGTTTTATATAAAGCATTTTACTCTTTTCCGTAGGAAGCAAGTCCAATTCCCTTTTATAAGTCTCCTCCAATTCGTTATAAACTTTATTTAATCTATCTTTTCTCCCCTCTTTATAATATAGTTTCATAAGCCATTGATATACGACCTCTTCCAATGGATATAATTTTTTCATGTTATAAAGAATTTTCTCAGCTTCCGAATATTCCCCAATATTGATATATATATCGGTAAGATAAATATTGTTCCTAAAAATAAGTTCCTCTATTTCATTTCTTATAATCATGCTCCAATTGTAATAACTGTTTTTCAATGGAATATGCTTGAACATACTCAAGCCTTTTTTAATAGCATCAATAGCTTTCAGGCTCTCCTTTCTATCTTTGAGTATTTCCCCCTTATGTAAATACTCTTTCGCTCTGTAATAATCTATTTCCCAGTTTATCGATTCCGAGAGCAAATACCCTTTATTTTTGTATTGAATAACTTTTTCACCGAAAGCTTTTTTTATCATGTAAATATAATCCCTTAACAAATGGCCTGCCAGATTGTAATCCTTATCTCCCCAAAAATCGTCTATGATTTTATCTCTTGCAATCACCTCGTTTTTATTGAAAACAAAATATAAAAATAGAT
>QNBC01000088.1 GCA_003641665.1 candidate division TA06 bacterium | reverse complement strand
TCAGGGTCTATTACGCCCTCTCGGGAGAGATTCTGAAACAAGTTCAGAATGACAAAGTCAAGTGAAGAATGTCCCCCTTATGTCACCCTGGGCCCTGTGCTGAATTTATTTCAGTATCGTTTCAGGGTCTCGTATACCAAAGAAAGTTTATTATATATAACAATAACAGTTTTCTGAAAATCATTTTATGTTTCCAATATGATAATCGTTTTACAAAAGGTGGTAAGCATGTCTATACCACGTGCCTTGCAAGTATAAATTAAAGGAGGGATGCTTTGTGTATCTAAAAGGGTATAGTTAATAATGAAGAAAAAAGCAAAGGGGCGGCTAAAATCGGTCTTTTCGTTTTTAACATCTTGTCCTTGAAAAACAGGAGTATAAATTGTATAAATTTATAAACGGAGGGTCGTATGAAGTACAATTTTGACGAGGAAATCGGGCGGAGGGGCACAAATAGTATAAAATGGGATTTTACCGATAAATTTCTCGGAGCGAAAGATGTTTTACCCATGTGGGTTGCGGACATGGATTTCAAAGCCCCCGCCCCTGTTATAAATGCTATAAAAAGACGGGCAAAACATGGAATTTACGGATATACAGGCAGATCGGAAAGTTACTACGATGCCATAATCAATTGGATGAAGATAAGGCATAACTGGGAGATAAACCGGAATTGGCTGACGGATTCTCCGGGAGTCGTTGCAGGCCTTTCTATTGCTATTTTAACCTTTACAAAACCGGGAGATAAGATTGTAATTCAACCTCCCGTTTATACACCGTTTTTTGATATTATCCGAGAAAACGGAAGGCAAATTGTCGTAAATGAATTGAAATTGCAAAACGGTAGATATGTAATGGATTTCAATGATTTGAAATCAAAAATTGATAGCAGAACTAAAATGCTTATACTTTGTAGCCCTCACAACCCGGTTGGGAGAGTTTGGACAGAAGACGAACTTAATGAACTGGGAAAAATATGTGCAAAAAACGACATTATCATACTTTCAGATGAGATACATTCGGATATCATTTATGACGATTACAGGCATTTCCCCATTGCGTCCATTTCGGAAGAGATTGCCGAAGAAACGATTACATTCATTGCCCCGAGTAAAACGTTTAATATAGCCGGACTTTTGAACTCCGCCGTTATCATTCCCAACAAAAAACTCTATGATGATTTTGAAAATATAAAATACGCCCTTGGTATGCATCTCGGCAATACATTCGGTATCGAAGCAACAGAGGCATGCTATAAATACGGCGAGGAGTGGTTGGAACAACTTATCTGTTATCTTGAAGAGAATTTGAGCTATATGAAAGACTACTTTGATAGAAATTTACCGAAAATAAAGGTCATTGTTCCCGAGGGGACATATCTTGTGTGGCTCGATTTCAGAGAGACCGGTTACAGTGCAGATAAAATAAACACCCTATTAAAAGAAAGAGCTCGAATAGGATTGAACGACGGTAGAGTTTATGGTCCCGGAGGTAAAGGATTCGAGCGGATCAACATAGGCTGCCCCCGATCGATGTTAAAAGAGGGACTCGAACGAATAAAATCCGTTTTCGGTTAAAATTGAACTTCCTCTATCTTTAAACTTCCGAATACGACATCGGCATTGATAAAAAGGTACGGTTTACTTTCGTCAAACTCTTTGTTTGTGAAAACGGAAGACCCGAGAAACGGTTGTGTCCCGTATGGGGATGAAACGCTTGAAAATGCGCCGTCGATTTTTAATTTGACAGGCAAATCTTTATTTATGCGAAGAATTCCTTCTCCGAAAATGATTTCAACATCGATCTTTTTAGTCTCTGTAAGTGATGAATCTGTAAGATTTATTGTGGTTTTCCCAAAAACGGCTCCATAGCTATTATTAGTACTATCCACATTTACTGTGTTTTCGGAAAATACGGCGGATGATTTACTATGCTTGCCGCTTCCTCCGAACAGAATTGTAATTCCCCAGTAAATAATCAATAAACCGAATACTGTTCGGAAAATCGGAATGTAGATATTTGTATAATTACGAATGAGAAAAAGCACACCTATAACGATAAATACAACACCCCAGAAAATACTGCTTGAAAGATATAACCTCATATTATCCTCCTTTTAATGGGAGTGACGGAATAATCCGCCACTCGTTAAAATATTCCTCCTCCGAATACAACGGATGCTTTTGCAAAGGGAACACCTATGGGCATTGTAGGTCCTTGGTTTACAACAGAACCGTCAGAGGTTTTCCATGATCCGAAAGAGGGAGTTAGAGCATATCCGCCCCCTATGACAAGTCCAAGGAAAGAATACTTGCCCGGAAACGGAAGTCGGAACATTATATTTCCGGAAAATGAAATGGAAAAACTGCTGTTTGAAATTGTGGAAATTCTTCCAGGATTAACGAGGAGAGAATCGAAGTTGGTGTCGCCAATAGATGGATGGAGATCAAGGGAGTAGTTCATCGAGCCGAAACCGAGTACAGGGAAGAAACTTACGTAATCGATAGGTGAAAAAAGATAGCCTATATCGAAATAACCGCCCTCGCACTTAACCGTAGCCGAATTTGTCCCGCTTTCCGTTGTTATCTGCGAAGATACACCACTTCCACCAATTAAAACATTGTTGAAAATGCCGTATCCAATACCGTCTTTTCCGAAATAGAAACCCTTTTCAATCGTAGAATAGCCCGCATTTTGAAGATTTGTGTTTAAGTTTGTGTAATCGTTGTAGATGGTGGAAAATGTAAATCCACCGAATCCCCCGGCTGTTACTTCTTTTCCGTTTAGAGAGAAGAAAAAGCCGAAGAGAACCAGCGTGAGTAGAGAAATTTTGGTTTTCATAGTACCTCCTTTTTATTTTCACTCCGAATATAATATAAAACAAATCATATTCCAATAAAAACATGATAGAATGTTGAATTTTGCCGATGAATTGCAAAATCTCACGGGTAATGTGTTTCGTCGACAAATAATGCATTTCATCGCAAAATTGTTACATTATTATACATTAACTGTCATATTTTTGTAAATGGTAAAGGAGGCAAAGATGATTCTCAAAGTAAACAATCTAAAAAAACGCTACGGGAAAGTGAAAGCTGTGGACGGGATTTCTTTTTCCGTTAAAAGAGGGGAGATTTTCGGTGTATTGGGGCCTAATGGGGCGGGAAAAACGACAACATTGGAATGTATCGAGGGATTAAGAAGCTATGATGATGGTGAAATAGAGATTTTCGGGGAAAAGATGACGACGAATAATGATTTCTTTAAGAAGAAAATGGGTATTCAATTGCAGGAATCGTCTCTTCCGCAGAGGATGAAGGTTTGGGAAGCGCTGGATTTTTTCTCTTCTTTTTACAATAAAAATGTTGATTGGAAAGACCTGCTTGTCAGATTACATATCGACGATAAAAGGAATAATTACTTTTCAAACCTATCCGGGGGAGAAAAGCAACGTGTATTTGTTGCTCTTGCCATGATCAACGATCCGGAGATATTGTTTCTCGATGAGATTACAACGGGTTTAGACCCACAAGCAAGGAGACACATGTGGAAGACCATGAAGGAGATAAAAAATATGGGGAAAACCATTGTAATGTCAACCCATTATATGGAAGAAGCCGAGTATCTCTGCGATAGGGTAATAATAGTGGATAGAGGAAAAGTGATAGCGGGAGGAGCCCCGAGGAAATTAATCAATAATTTGGGGATTAAAAATCGCATAGTTGTCGAATCAAAGGAAGAAGTTGATCCGGGAATATTCAAGGACCTAAAATCCGTTTGTGATATATCTCTGAAAGACGGAAAAATAGAAATAGTAGGGACTGGTACAGACGTTTTAATGGATATAGCCAGGGTTATAACCGATAGGCAAATAAAAGTGGATTTGCAATATAAGACAGCAAATCTCGAGGATGTATATCTAAGTCTAACAGGTTACACAAAGGAGGATGCAATATGAAAGCAGTATGTAAAATGGTGTTTATTAAAACAAAATTATTCATCAGGGAAATAGAGGGTTTCTTTTTTACAATTTTTTTTCCAATAATTATGCTTTTGATATTCGGCAGTATATACGGGAACAAACCGTCGGATTATTTCGGTGGATTCGGTTTTGTAGATGTATCCGTTCCTGCTTATATAGGTATGATAATCGCTATTACGGGATTTATGTCCATACCGATTTCCATAGCGAGCGATAGAGAGAGGGGTATATTAAAGCGGTTTAGGATTTTACCGGGTGGCTCTATGATAGCCATGGTGTCGTGGATTATTTTTTATTACTTAATTACAACTATCGGAACAGCAGGGCTAATTATAACGGGGAAATTACTATACGGTTTAAGATTTACGGGAAATACACTAATAATTTTTTTGCTCTATTCTCTCTCCACAGTCGCATTTTTATCCATCGGTTTTTTGTTGGCGAGTCTTATGCGGTCGGCTCGTTCCGCCAACGCAATCGGGATGTCTCTTTTGTTTCCCATGATGTTCTTTTCCGGAGCGATAATTCCGATGAGGAGTCTTCCCGCATCTATAAAGCATATAAGTGTCTATTTGCCTCTAACTTATGTTGTTGATATAATGCAAAAGGGATGGTTCGGCGGAGCATTGCATTCATATAGAATCGATCTGTTTGTCCTTTCGGGAATTGTCGTTTTTTCATTTCTAATAGCAAAACTCACATTTCGTTGGTAAAGGGCTTGAAATTTATATCAATTTCAGTTAACCTGAAATGATGGAGTAGACGAATGAGAAAAATAATCGTAAGGGCAGTCTCATATATCGGAATAGCCACAATTGTAGCATTGATAATGGCACTGTCGTCGGGCAATTTAAAATATTTTATTAATTATTTTATCGTTTCGGCAATAATTACTTTTTCCATAAGCATTTGTGAGGAGATTTTATTCGGACTCGTGATTAAATTTAATCCTGAGGCCGTTAAGACAAAAGCCATAAGCGTGACAATCGGTGTTATTGGAGCACTTCTCGGAACAGAATTTGCAATAATACTTATGAAGTATACGATGCATGTCGTTGTATTCAGGTCTTTGACAGGTCACTTTATATTGCTTTTGCTTACACTTGTTATAGGACTGATTGTATCATTAATAATGACCTATTACCGTTTTGTCAAATACAAACTTAAGGAGAGAGAGATGGAGATTGAACATCTAAAACGGTTGGAAACGGAGTCAAAATATGCCGTTTTGCAATCGAAAGTCAATCCCCACTTTTTATTCAATACATTAAGTACAATGGCGGGAATGGTTTATGAAGAACCGGCAAAAGTCGAAAAAATGATATTGGATCTCTCTTCCATTTACAGAACAGTTCTTAATCTGTCTGAAAATGAAATGATAACCATAGAGGAAGAATTAAAAATAGCAAGAAAATATCTTGAAATAGAGAAAATGCGGATGGGAGAACGATTGGATTATCAAATAAATGTCAATAAAGAGGCTTTACAATGTAAAATTCCACCTATGGTTATTGAAATGCTTGTGGAAAATGCTGTAATTCATGGTATTTCTCCCAAAAAGGACGGTGGTATCATAAAAATCGATATAAAAAAGAATGGAAGCATTGTATATATTTCCATACAAGACAATGGAGTCGGCTTTGTAGGGGATTTGCGAGAGGGATTTGCGATAACAAACATCAAAAACAGATTGAAAATGATGACAAAAGAAAGTAAATTTAGAATAGATACAAACGGAAAGGGTGTAAATATAGTAATGGAGTTTGTTTGCGAAGATGAAAGCAGTTATCGTAGAAGATGAATCATATTCACTTGATAGATTGATCAAGTTGCTGTCATCATTTCAAGAGATTGAAATAGTTGGAACAGCTGGAGACGGAGAAACTGCAATTGAAATTATAAACCGGAGGAAACCGGATGTCATTTTTCTCGACATAGAACTTCCTGTTTTTAACGGTTTTGAAGTGGTAAGGCGGTTGGATTATAATCCGAAAGTCGTTTTTATTACCGCTTATGATCGTTATGCTATTAAGGCTTTTGAGATAAACAGTGTGGATTATATCTTGAAACCCGTGGAGCCCGATAGGCTTAAAAATACGATTCAACGACTCAAAGAGGAGAAAACGGGGATTAACGGGAGTGTCATTGAATCTCTTTTGAAATCCATTAAGAGTAAAGGATATTTAAAACATTTTTCAATAAAAAAGGGGGATGAAATCATTATACTCCCGGAAGAGGAGGTATATTATTTCAAGGCGGAGGATAAATATGTGTTTTTATGTTCATATAACGGCGAATATTTTTATGATGCGACACTTAAAGAGCTTGAAGAAAAACTCGACCCCGAGAAATTTATTCGTATCCACAGATCGTATATCGTATCACTTGATAAGATATTAAAAATAAAAAAGTGGTTCCTCGGTGAATACAGGGTTGAATTAAAGGACAAAGAAAATACTACTCTTAAAATAAGCCGATCATACTTACCCGAAATAAAGAAAAAACTGCATTTCTGATTTTTTAAAATTAATTTGTAAACCTATCGATAATGAATTCCGTCTATAAGATGAACATAGTAAATGAGGAGGTATTGTGAAAAGATATTTTGTTTTTTTAGCACTGCTTATTACTCCGATGTTTATATTTCCTGCGGAAATAACAAGTTATGAAACGGTAGAATACGCGAAAATCGTGAGAAAACATCCTCGACACAGGAAAGTTATTATAAAAAAGAGGCGGATAAAGAAACGCAGAAAAACCATGTGGTTCGGATTGAACGGAGGTTATGACATATCGACGGATGTTTGGACTGCTGGAGGACAATTAAAGTTTCCGGCGGGTCCGTTTTGCTTCATGCCGGGTGGTTCAATGTACTTTACGCAAAATAATATTGATTGGCAAGCCAACATAGATCTCGCTCTTTCCCCGAGATTTACATACGGTTTGTATGGAGGAGCGGGATTTGCAATTGCCGGCAGAGATACAACGGGAGTCGGGATAAGAAACATCTATACCGGATTGAATCTTTTTGCGGGATATCAATTACCGTTAAAAAGAACTCCTATAAGACCTTACACGGAATTCAGATGCACATGGTTAGAGGGAAAACCATTGCTTCAGGTAAACCTCGGAGTTGATTTTGCAATAGGGAAAATATAAAAGAGATTTTTTCGGAATTGTTTAATATGTCAGGATTTACTCTTTAATATTTTGATAATGTCTTTTACTTTTTGATCCGTCGCTCGCAATCTTGTGGCAAATTCTTTCATAAAGCCGTGGCAAATCTTAATCTCAAGATCTTTGTTGGTAGTCATGAGTTTTAGAAAATCGTTTCTCGGGAAGAATAGGCAAACTACATCATTTTCGGCTATCGCGTCAGCGCTTCTCGGTTTTCCGTCGACAATATTTATTTCACCGAAATGAACATTTCCTTTTAATTCGGCGAGCAATTCTTCTCCGGCATCTTCTATTTCCGTTGTTATTCTAACATTTCCCTTTATGAGAATATAGAAACCATCCCCGGGTTCTCCTTCTTTGAATATCACTTCCCCCTTTTCGAATGTGGCTCTTTTAGCAATATCAAGAATACTGTTTATTTCGTTATCAGTAAGCTCTTCGAAGATAGGAATCTTTCTAAATATATCAAAATTCATATTTTCATTATATCATTTTTATTGTTCTTTTGCAAG
>QNBC01000087.1 GCA_003641665.1 candidate division TA06 bacterium | reverse complement strand
TTGCTCATACGGATAATTCGGAGTATGCCGTTGTTGAGAACCCGCAAAGAAAAATATGGGGGATTCAGTTTCATCCGGAAGTACACCATTCGGAGTGCGGAATGGACCTGCTTAATAATTTTATAACAAAAATTTGCCATGCCGAAAAAAGCTGGAGCATGGAAAAATTTATTGAAAACCAGATTGCCGAGATACGAGAACGTGTGGGAAAGGATAAAGTGATTTTAGGATTGTCAGGTGGAGTTGATTCCACTGTTACTTGCTTTTTGTTAAAAAAAGCAGTTGGAGATAATCTCTACTCGATCTATATTGATACGGGACTGATGAGGAAGGGGGAGACGGATTTGATTAACAGTACATTCCGCTCTCTTCTCGGGGATCATTATATTTCCATAAATGAAAGCAAATTATTTATAGAGCGTTTAAAGGGGATAGAGAATCCCGAGAAAAAGAGAAAAATAATAGGCGAAACATTTATTAGGTTATTTGAGAGAACATCTGCGAAATTCAAGGATGTGAAATATCTGGCACAAGGAACACTTTACCCCGATGTTATTGAATCTATTTCGGTATTAGGTCCATCCAAAACGATTAAGAGCCATCATAATGTGGGTGGATTGCCTGATAAGATGAATTTGGAACTTATTGAACCGCTTAAAATGTTGTTTAAGGATGAAGTAAGGGAATTGGGCAAATTGCTTGGTGTTCCCGATAAAATTATAAAAAGACATCCGTTTCCCGGGCCTGGACTTGCCATAAGAATTATAGGAAACATTACGGAAGGAGATTTGAATATACTTCGTGAAGCTGACGCCATCCTAATTGAAGAGCTTGAAAAAAATGGTCTTTACGATGAGATTTGGCAGGCATTTGTTGTTCTACTGCCTGTAAAGAGTGTCGGAGTAATGGGAGATAATAGGACATATGAAAGGGTGGCGGCTATAAGGGCTGTTGTTAGCGTAGACGGAATGACAGCAAATTTTTACCATCTCCCGTATGAAATAATGGAGAAGATATCGGATAGAATAATTAATGAAGTGGGTGGGATCAATCGTGTTGTTTACGATGTAAGCTCGAAGCCACCTTCAACTATAGAATGGGAGTGAATAATGGATAAGAAACATGAATGGAAGGAAGAAATTGAAATAGCAACCGGAGAATTGATAAGCAAGGTTAAAGAATTACTCAAAGAGGGTAATGTAAGGCGTTTAATAATAAAAGATATGAATGATAGAGTTATTGTTGAAATACCCCTAAACGCCGGAATTGCCATTGGCGGTGCCGTAACGTTGATGTCACCTCTTATTGCTATTTTGGGAGCTCTTGCCGGAGTTATCGCCAGGGTAAAAATCGAGATAATCAGAGTGGAAAACAGTGAGGATTAATCGTTTTTGGCAGTGATTTTTCTAATAAAATAGAATAGATAACTTAGCAGCATCAACGAACCGTAAATACCGAAGGAAGAAAGTTGATTTGTAAATTTATCGTATATGAATCCTGCAATGAGAGGTCCGATTATGGACCCTATATTTTCAATAGCGTTAATATAACCAATAAGATTGTTGAAATTTTCGTTGTCACGGTTTATCAAAACCCTTAAAACGGGTCGGAATGATTTTAATCCTATATACATCAATATTAACGAAAAAATCACGGCACTTATGCTTCCCGCAATGGAAAGAATTGTGGTTGCTATAAATGTCAGGACAAAGATCACGGGGAGTATGAATCGTTCGTTTCCCTTGTCAACGATATGAGAGATAATGTATATAAAGGGGAAGGAAATAATATTTGTGAAAAATAGAATGAAGCTTATATCCTTCAATGTGCTTCCGAAATGTTCCTTTAAATAGAGTATAAGAATTGAGTTGGATGTTGTGAGGATTGCTCCTCCGAGGAGCGCGGCAGATAGTAGTATTATTGTGGATATTGACATTGTTTTGTTATTCTTAAGATTTTCTCCCGATGACCTGAGAGATACCTTTTCATCGATTAGGAAAAATGAGGATATGACAGGTATTGTCATGAATATACTTGCAATCATAAACAAAAAAGGATACTGTTGATTTTCCGATATATGCATGTAGTTACCAAGCATTAAGATAAATACGGGGAGTAATAGTTTCGAGAGAAAACCACCGACATTGCCGAATATATAATAAAGTGACATTATTCTTGCCTCTTTCCCCTTTCCCGAGGATTTTATAGTTAGATACTGAGCTGACGGCCATACGATTCCGTTCACAAGTCCATGAATAAAACGAAGTGTAATAATGTAGCCGTATACGGGTATAAGCGCGTATGCTGCAGGGAGCACTGCCATGAAGGGGGAAAATATTTTTATACTCCTGCCTCTGTCGATTTTCATTTTTCTCAAAAAATTTCCGGAGAACAGAGACGTCAATGCACGGGACAGCATAAAGACCGATGACACGAGCCCGACCATTACACCTGTTGCCCCCATAGATCTTACATAAAGTGGCAAAATAGGGCTTATAATACCGAAACCCATAGTTCCGGTAAAAGCAATGAATATTAGAATAGCTGTGTTTCTATTCTTTTTCATGAATGGGATTATATACATAATCGTTGAAATGTCAATTAATGTGGAAATGTTAAGTAATTTGTATTAATAACTTTACACTATACTTGCAATATAATTTGTTGTAAAATAACAATAAATTGGAGGTAATATGAAAAAAATCGACATTTCTCCCGAAGATCTGTACGAAATAGGTTTTTTAGGTACTATTTCAATAAAACCGGACGAAAAACGTTTTATTTATACCGTAGATAGAGCAGACAAGAATAAAGACAATTATATTACCGATGTAATTGAATTTAATATTGAAACGAATAAGGGAAAGAAAATTCTTAAAAAGGGGCATAAATACAAAGCCGTTAAATATTCACCTAAAGGAAGTATGATTTCGTTTATTTCAGATAGGGATAAGAAAGGTAGACTTTATATAATGCCCTCAGACGGTGGAGAGGCAGAGTCAATTGAGTTGGAAGAATACTTTATCGATAATTATACATGGTCTTTTGATGAAAAATATCTCCTAATGACTCTTACCAAGAAGAGTAAAAAAGAGAAACGGATCGAGGAAGAAAAAGATGAAAGCAAGAAAAAATCTCTTCCTACTGTCAGGATAATAGACAGTTTGATATATAAAATTGATGGAAGAGGATTTATCCCTGAAAATCGTCCTCAATTATATCTCTATAATATTGAAACAAAAAAGATAAATAAGATAACCAACCTAAAATCGGGGGTATTGGAAGGGCTTCTCTCGCCTGATGGAAAATATATTTACTACACGGCATTCGACAAGAGTAACTGGGAGGTTGAAAGTAATTACATCTCTATATATAAGATGAATGTTAATTCAGGGAAGATAAGCAGATTGAAAATTGCAGATGGGCCTAAATATTCGCTTATTATTTCTGCGAACGGGAGATACTTGTGTTTTATAGGTAATACGGATGTGGATGATTATACGGGTACTACAAATATAAAACCGTTTGTTTACGATTTGGAGAATAGAAATCATTTTTGTATAATGGAAAACAGGGATCTCATGTGTACAGATACGACGATTGATGATATGGGAGAAGGATTCGAATCCGCTTCCATTAAAATAACACCGGAAAATGTACTATATTTCCAAGTGAGCAAGACAGGCAATACGCATCTGTACAAGTATGATCTTAGTAAAGGTAAATTGCATCATGTTTTTTCCGGTGAGGGGAAAGTGATGTCATTTGATGCACGTGGAAAAACGGAGATATTTACCCTTTCGAGTACGGATCATCCGGGAAGAATTTTTATTAAACAGGGAAAGAGAAAAGAATTAATTGTAGATCCGAACAAGGAATTCGTATCATTGAGAAATATTGCAATTCCGGAGAAGATAAGTTGGAAAGGATTTGAGAATGACAGGATTTACGGATGGATCCTTAAACCGTATAATTTCAAAGATGGTAAGAAGTATCCTCTTATTGTAGAAATTCACGGTGGCCCGCATGCTCAATACGGTAATAGTTTTTTTCATGAATTCCAAGTGCTTGCGGCAAAAGGTTATATTGTTTTTTATTCGAATACGCACGGGAGTACAGGTTATGGTGAAAAATTTGCCAAATCACTTGTAAAACGATGGGGAGAACCGGATTCAGTGGATATAATTAGAGCTATTGATATCTTAAAGAAAAAATCGTATGTCGATCCCCAAAGAATTGGTCTCACCGGAGGAAGCTACGGCGGTTTCATGACAAACTGGATGCTCGGCCATACCGATATATTTAAAGCGGCAGTGACGCAGAGAAGCATATCTAATCTTGTTAGTTTCTTTGGCAGCTCCGATTTTGGTTTCCAATTTAGAAAAGAATTCGGAACCACGTTCTGGGAGGATATAAATTATTTTTTAAAGTATTCTCCTATTTCATATGTTAAAAACATAAAAACCCCGCTTCTGATTATTCATAGTGAAAATGATTTAAGGTGTCCCATTGAGCAGGCAGAACAACTCTATACGGCACTTAAAATATTAAAGAGAAAAGTCCGATTTGCACGATTTCCGGGGGAATCACACGGATTGTCCAGAATCGGGACTCCATCAAGACGGTTACAGCGATTAAAGTTGATAACGGATTGGTTTAAGAAGCATCTCTGATAGTGGTAAAGTCCCGGCGGTTTGAGTATCGATGGTAAAATATAGCAATATTTACGTAAAATTTGCTATATTTCTCGATTAATAAGTAATTCCCGGATTAAATAAATAAGCCTTTAACGATTTTATAAGTTATACAATAATGAGACATACTATAAATCAACCCCATAATTCCTCATATAGACTTATAAAAGACACAATAAGATTAAAATACCTCTTGACAAAGCATAATCACTGTTTTATAGTTTTATTGTAGGTAAACGAAAAGGAGGTATAATGAACAGACAAGAGTTAATTAAGGCTGTAGCTGCAGAGACTAATTTGAGCAACAAAAAGGTGAAAGAGGTAATAGACTCCATGCTGGATAACATTCAGAAGGCTGTCCTCAAAAAGGAAAAGGTGACATTCGTCGGTTTCGGAACTTTCCAGGCAAAATGGAGAAAACCCAGAACAGCTATCAATCCGAGAACAAAAGAGAAAATGAAAGTTAAGGGAAAATTTGTCCCTCACTTCAGTGCAGGTTCACAATTCAAAGTAAAAGCAGCAAAGATTAAGAAGTAATTTTCATTGATTAGAACAAAAGGGAGAGTGTTGCTCTCCCTTTTCTCATTTAATAATTAATTTCTTCGTTTGTCCGGTTTTTAATTTTAGAAAATAAACTCCTCTATTCAGTGTTCCAGATATAATTTCATTGTTACCGGCTGTGATTCGCTTAACCGGGATACCATCCATACGATATATCACTCCATCTGCATTTGTCATTATTTCTACAGCGTGTTTTGTGTATAGAATTCTAATACAACTGTTTTGTGCGGGAGAGCCATTATGTTTTTCCAATCCTCCGTTAGTGAGTGTAAATATGTTACCGTACAGATCCCATTTCCCGTCATGATATTCTTGAAATATAACAGGAACCTTGTAAAGAGTTCTATAACCGTTTATAACACAAAGAGAGGGATAATCACCCTCATAACTACCGGAATTCAAGATATATTTCTGCCCGTTAATCCAATTGGAAGCATATACGTGTCTATTTTCTTCATCCTTTACGTAACATTCAAAATCTCCCGTATTTTCTTTTGTTATTGCTCCGACATCCACAATTCTATGATGTCCGATAAATATGTTTGATGTGTCAATGGTATGACGAGATGTCCCATCGTAAAAAATCAATGAATAAATATTGCCGTTCTTTTCCGTATAAAGGTAGTTACCATAATCGGTTACCATTGGGTAAAGAGGAGCAGTACTGGTGTTTGTAAACAGCGAATCGGTTCGGTGTATACGCCAAACTCCGTCTAAATTTACATCATAGACAAGTCCTGTTACAGTTGAAAAAGAGGGATGGTATGAATCATAATTGATATCTGATAAAATTGTTGCAGAACTCCAGGAGCTTCCGCTAAAATACGTGTAGTAAATACGCCCTATGGATTGAAAATATAACTTTTTCCCGTAAGGATACGGATAGAGTTCATCACCCAAAATAGAATAGATCTGTTCCGGGTAACTCCAAGTATTATTGCCCATATAATATGAATAGTAAAGCTGAAAGTATGAATTATTTTTCCTTTCCCAAATTATCATAGGGTGAGTTGAGTCGAGATAGGTTACAATGGGATTTTTGTCGATATAGTTACCTTCGGTTAATCGAAGGGGGGAGATGCTTGTTAAATCGGAATTTTCGATTGCCACATAGATTGTACATGAAACGGTTGTATCTCCTCTTTCCCAAGCGAGTGTAAATGTAGGACTATCCATGTTAAATGAAGCTATGTATGGTTTCATATCGTTATAGGGACTTTCCACAACGGAAACGGTAGAACCGTATAGTAATAAAGGAGCAAAAATAATTAGGTATCTTAAAATTTTCATATCAGCCTCCTGATTTTGCATATTCGATTATTCTATGCAATAGATGGGGCATTGCATCGGGATCTGTTCCTGTAAAGAGATTCCCGTCGGCTTCAACAGGATTCCCTGTGTATATAGCTCCTGAATTGATTATATCATCTTTAATTGCGTAATATCCTGTAATCTTTTTTTCTTTAACGATACCAGCTGATATCAGGACCCATGGTCCATGACAAATAGAACCGATTATTTTACCTTTATTGTACATCGCTGAAACAAAATCCAATATTTTCTTGCTACGTCTGAGTCGATCAGGGGCATATCCCCCGGGGATAAACAATATATCATAATCATTTTCTAATATTGAATCGATTGATTTCTCCGTCTTGAATATACCTCCCTTTTTTCCTTTAACGGATTTAACAGTAGTCCCGATTACATCAACCTCCCATTTCTCCTCTTTAAACCTGTATAGCGGATATATAAACTCACTATCTTCCACCAATTCATCAATTAAAATGGCAACTTTCATTTTTCCTCCTTTGTATCTTTCCATATAATTTAATACCTATGAGAACATAAGTCAATAGGTGGGGAGTTTGCGGAAGTAATACTATTTAAATCTCCGGTAAAATACAGATACTTGTATATTTATATTAGATTAGATTTTCCCTTGAAAATCGTATCAAAATATAATACTATTTGATATGCAGTTCATGTATACTATATTTTTAGCCGGTATTATAAACATTATTCTGTCTGCAATTGTGTTGGTTTCCGATAGCAAAAACAGAAAGAATATTTCACTGTCCGTATTTTTTTTAAATTTATCCCTTTGGGACATATTCTTGTTTTATAAACTTTACTACGGCAATGACCCTTATCTTCATCTTTTATATGCTACCGTTTCCTTGCTCCCTGTTACTTCGTACTATTTCCTATATTCATATATCAAAAAGACAGAAGGATTCAATATATTAAAATACACAATTATCACATTTTCTTCTATATTCTTTATTCTTTCTTTAATGAGAATTATGTTAAATTACCTTTATCATAATATATTGGTTTTATATCTCCTGTTTTCATTTATAGCAATGGATATATTTCTGCTTGTCGAGTTTCGCAGAGAGACAAAACCATATGTAAAGATACGATTAAAGTATATATTTACGGCTTTGACAATTCTGCTTATTCTCGGAAGTACCGATTTTATGACCTTCATTAATTTTCTTAGACCTGTTATGTTGGGGAATATCGGGACAATAATTTTCGTATTTATGATGGCGTATATTTTTATCCAAAAGAATATTTTACCGATTGATTATTTGCTTATTAAGGCATTCATCTATTTGTTGCTGGTATTATTGTCCGGGCTTGCAGGATATTTTGTAATTTACGGATGGAGAAGTTTTTCATATGTACTTTATGT
>QNBC01000086.1 GCA_003641665.1 candidate division TA06 bacterium | reverse complement strand
GATATAAAAAGGGAATCCGAAGGAAAGGGAGTTAAGGAAATTATAGAAGTCGTTTTGGATAAAACGGCGTATATCGAAAAGATGTACAATACGACAAGTCCGGAGGATATGTCCAAAATAGAGAATATCGACGAATTACTCAATTCGGCGGAAGAATACGATAGTCTAACGGAAACCCCCACACTGGAGGAGTATTTAAACCAAATATCTCTCTTTACAGACATAGATGCTTGGAAGGAAAAGGGTGATAGGATAAATATGATGACCGTTCACAGTGCAAAAGGTCTGGAATTCGACACGGTTTTTATTGTCGGAGCTGTAGACGGATTGTTTCCACATATTAACAATATAGATTCGGATAGCAAGATCGAAGAAGAGCGCCGTCTCTTCTATGTGGCAATGACGAGAGCGAAGGAGAAACTATTTGTTTCATATTCGCACACGAGGGATTTCAGAGGTTCCTTTATGCCGTCTGTTGTTTCCCGTTTCATAAAGGAAATCCCCGAAGAACTCCTTGTAGAGAAGAGAAAACCGCATGTTAAAACCATAAATGAGCTTCCTGCGGAAAATGTATCAAATAAACTTGCAATTCATCCGGTATTTGGTAAAATAAGAATATTGAAAACTGTTGGTGAAGGCGAGGGAAAAAGGGCGTACATTGCCCTTGAAAATGGTGAAAAAAAATGGGTTCTTGTAAAATATGCCAGGTTTAAATTCCCGGAGGAATAGATGAGAATAGAGAAAGAAGATATTAAAAAAGCGGCTGAAATAGCCAAAATACACCTCAGCGAAGAGGAGATTGAGTCGTATAAAAAGAATCTTGAAGATATGACTCAGGAATTTTTGGATGCTCTGGAATCTCTCGGTATAAATCTCGATGAAAACTTCGATTTCACGAAGAGTTCGTCGAAGCGAACGGTTCTGAGAGATGATGAGCCTGAAATATTCGAGAAAACAGAGATGATCATAAAAAACGCTCCTCTTGTAAAAGACGGGTTGTTCTCGGTGCCTACGATAATTAAGGGGGATAAATAAATGAATAATAAAGAGCTTTTGCTGAACGCAACAATAGAGGAAATCATAACCGCTCTAAAGGGTGGGGAAATTTCCGTTGAAGAGATGGTTCGATTTTTTATTGAGAGAATAAAGAAAAATAATTTAAACACATTTGTTGAAATATATGAAGATGAAGCTATTGAGAGAGCGAGAGAAGCGGATCGAAAGCTTGCAACGGGAAACGTTCACGGAACACTTTTCGGTATACCGTTTGCCCTTAAAGACAATATAGCCGTTAAGGGGCATAAACTTACATGCGCTTCAAGGATGCTCTTGGATTATACGGCGACATATGATTCGACGGTATATAAGCGGATAGAATCGGAGGGTGGGATACTCATAGGAAGAACAAATATGGACGAATTTGCCATGGGCTCTTCTACGGAAACCTCATTTTACGGAAATACGCTAAATCCGTGGGATAGAAGTCGAGTTCCCGGTGGTTCAAGCGGAGGATCTGCCGCCGCCGTAGCGGCAAGAGAGGTTGTTTTTGCCCTTGGCTCGGATACGGGGGGGTCCATCAGGCAACCTGCTGCGTTGTGCGGGGTAACCGGTCTCAAACCGACGTATGGTAGAGTGTCTCGATACGGACTTGTGGCATTTGCCTCATCGTTGGATCAAATCGGCCCCATATGCAGATCAGCGGAGGATGCAGAAAGGGTATTCACGGTTATAAACGGTTTTGATGAAAGGGACACGACATCAAAAGAAGTGGAGAAATATAACTTAACCGATAATACAACGAGACAATTCAAAGTAGCTGTAAGTAACGATTTAAACGATACGCATTTAAATCCGGACATTAAACTCAATCTCTTAAATTTACTCAATGATATAAAAGCGGACGGTAATATAGTGGAGGAAATTGATTTTGATTTTTCAAAATATTCGGTGCCTGTTTATCAGATCCTTTCCTGTTCGGAGGCATCTTCCAATTTAGCCCGCTATGATGGTATCAGATACGGGTACAGAGCGGAAAAGTACGATTCTCTGTTCGATATGTATAAGAAGACAAGAGGTGAAGGTTTTGGCGAAGAGGTTAAGCGTAGAATTCTTTTCGGTACCTATATACTGATGGCGAAGAATAGTGCTCTGTATGCCAGTTCTTTTAAGGTGGCTCGCCTTATAAGGAATAAATTGAAAGAAACATTTACAAAATACGATATATTGATAACCCCTACGACATTTAATACTGCCTTCAAATTCGGTGAAAAAATAGATGACCCCATTCAAATGCACCATTCCGATGCACTTACATCGGTCTGTAATTTGTCGGGAAATCCGGGGCTTTCTATTCCTGCAGGATTTTCGAGAGACGGATTACCAGTGGGATTGCAAATCATTACAAAGCGTTTTGATGAGAAAACGATGTTTCGGTTTGCGAAATATGTGCAGACGAAAAGTGATTGGCACAGAGCCTTGCCGGAGGAGTAAATTATGTATAAAGCGACTATAGGAATAGAAGTTCACGCCCAGATAAAAACGAAAACAAAGATGTTTTGCGGATGCAAAGTCGAGTTTTTGGGGAAACCGAACATGAATATTTGCCCTGTTTGTATGGGGGAACCGGGGATTTTACCGAGAATTAACGGGAGAGCGGTGAAACTTGCGGTAAGAACGGCGCTTGCTCTTCATGCAAAGATAAACATGAGATCAATTTTTGCTCGTAAGAATTATTTTTATCCGGATCTTCCAAAAGGATATCAAATAACCCAATCTATTCCCCTTGCTGAAGGCGGTTATGTAGAAATCTATACGGAAAATGGGAAGAAGAAGATTGCCATAACGAGATTACATATAGAGGAAGATGCGGGAAAACTCTTTCATACTGCTGAGGGGCATTCGTTCGTAGATTTTAATCGAAGCGGGGTCCCTTTAATGGAAATCGTTTCGGAACCGGTGATTGAGAATGAAAAGGAAGCGGTTGCTTACCTGAGAAGGTTGAGGCAGATACTAAGATATGTCGAGTCCTCCGATGCCGACATGGAAAAGGGACAATTTAGATGTGAACCGAACATTTCAGTTAGTAAAGAGGAAAAGAGAGGAATCAAAACGGAGGTCAAGAATCTCAATTCGTTAAAAGCGGTTGAAAGAGCCATAAAATACGAAATTTCAAGACAAAAAGAGGTGATTGAGGATGGTGGAACGGTAATACAACAGACGATGTTATGGGATGAAAAGAAGCAGATGGCAATACCTATGAGGGAAAAAGAGGGGGTTGCCGAATACAGATATTTCAAAGAACCCGATCTTATCCCGCTCTTTTTGCATGATGAAGATATTGATGAGCAGAGAAAATACATACCGGAATTGCCGAATGAAAAATTTGATCGTTTGATTGTGCAATACGGCATTAAAAAGGAGGAAGCGGAAATTCTCGTTGATTCTCCTGATATTGCCTCATATTTTGAAAAATCCGTTGGATCGGGGTGCTCGCCAAAATATGCGATTGGTTGGATAACAACGGATATTCTCGGGGAATTAAATAAGGCGGGCAAGAAATTTTCCCATATAAAAATAAAACCGTCACACCTCGCAGATCTCAATAAACTTATCGACAATAAAACGATCAATATGAATATTGCAAAGAAAATTCTTCACAGCATAATTTTTACGGGAGAAAGTGTGATTGATTATGTGAAGGTAAATAATCTTGCGCAGGTTACAGACGAAAATGCCATAGAAAATGCCGTAAAAGAGGTGATTGAAGAGAACGTGAAAGAAGTTGAACGTTACATGAATGGTGAAGAAAAATTATTCGGTTTTTTTGTCGGACAAGTTATGAAAAAAATGAAAGGAAAAGCAAATCCCGGTGTTGTAAATAAGATGTTAAAAGATATTTTAAACAGGAGGTAGAAATGTTTGGAAGTGTTGAGGCATTACATGATGCATTAAAGGGGATACTGAATATTGAAGGGGAAGATGTGAAAGTACTGGACGAAAACAGATTTAAAAGCGAAGCACTGAGAGAATTAGCACTTAATTCTGCAATTAATGATAAAATAGAAGTCGTTAAAGAGGCAAGAAGGATCATCAGAAAAATAGCATCGGATAGAGGGATTAAAACGGCATCCATACACGATTATTATATGTCTGTCCCACATGATGATACTGTAAATTTTACCGTTCCCGCAATAAATTTGAGGATGATGACATACGATTCTTCGAGAGCCGTTTTCAGAAGTGCAAAAAAAGTCAATGCGGGGCTTTTAATTTTTGAAATTGCGCGTTCGGAAATCGGTTACACGAAACAATCACCCGATGAGTATGTTTCTTCATTACTTGCCGCCGCAATAAGAGAGGATTATCCCGGTCCTATTTTTGTTCAGGGGGATCATTTTCAGGTAAAAGCGAAGAAATTTTTTGGAGAAGAGAGAGACACGGAAATCGATTCCATAAAAAAATTAATAGATCAGGCAATTGATGCGGGATTTTACAATATAGACATAGACAGTTCTACGCTTGTAGAACTGGATAAAGCGACAATAAAAGAGCAACAGTACCACAATTATAAAATATGTGCCGACTTGACACGATATATAAGAGAAAAACAACCTGCAGGTATCAATATATCCGTAGGAGGAGAAATCGGGGAAATCGGAAAGGGAAATACGACTGAAGAGGAGTTAAGAGCCTTTATGGAAGGATATCTTGAGGAATTGGGGGATATGCCTTCTATCAGTAAGATTAGTATACAAACGGGGACGGCTCATGGAGGAGTTGTCCTTCCGGACGGCTCTATCGCAAAGGTAAAAATCGATTTTGATACATTGAAGCGACTTGGAGAGGTGGCGCGAAAAGAATACAAAATAGGCGGTGTGGTGCAACACGGTGCATCGACTTTACCCGATGAAGCATTCCATCATTTTCCTGACAATAGAACGCTTGAAGTTCATCTTGCAACAGGATTTCAGAATATAATGTTTGATCATCCGAAATTTCCGAAAGATCTGTATGAAAAAATGGTCAAGACGATCTTTGAAAAATATGGCTCCGAGAGGAAAGATGGGATGACAGACGAGCAGTTTATTTACAAAACGAGAAAGAAGATGAACGGCGATTACAAGAAGGAGTTGTGGATGCTTGATACTGACATAAGAGAAGCGATTGAAGAGGCATGGGAAAAGAAATTCGATTTTCTTTTCGAACAGCTGAGAATTAAAGATAACAGAAAATATCTCGATAAGTATATAAAAATTTAAAACCCGATTTGATTTAGATTGATAAATATACCGTACTTGTATGCGGGGATGCTGTAAAGCTCCCCGTATATTTTATAATACGGGTTATATTCACCGTATATTTGCAGAATGAATTTTGGAGACAATTCGATTCCGAGAGAGCTTCGGACAAGTAATGTCAGGGGGACAAACCTGTAGTGTTTTATGTAATCAAAATCGGCGGAAGTTTCGAGAGTATAACTAATAAGGTTATTTTTTGCGCAAAATCGTAGAGATGAAGAAAAATCCGGGAAGATCAGAGAATCTTGATATGCAAAATTATTAATCAAATTGAACGAAAGAGTCATATATCTGTTTTCGTAGAAAATATTCAAACCGGATTTGAATAATCGGATAATATCGTTTACCATTATTGTGTTCGTAAGTGTGTCGAAAAATGGAATATTTTTGTAATTTCCGTATGTACTGAAAAGGTTAAACCCTTCAAATTTAATATTGATACCCGTATAGTAATTTACATTGAATAGGTAGAGCTCCTTTGGTAAAAAGGCATCGGGAATAGAATCCGTAAAATCATAAAAATTATAAGACTTGAATGTCGGGGCATAGAATAAATCGATACTTCCTTTATAAAAATAGAATTTTATTTTTGCATAAGGAGACGGTTTCCTGTTTATTAATTCGGCTCCGAGACGAATTGTATGATAGAGTTCCCTTTTATTCAGATATCCGAGAGTTGGGATAATATGATTATTAAATGATTTAAGGTTGAAAAAAAATCCATTGGAATTTTTGAACTTATAATCGAGTTGTGATGAAATTATAAGCATTCTCTCGGCACCTGAGGTGCGTTTGTTCACGATTAACTGATCAATATCCGTTAATACTGCGAAATTTTCGGATGATAACGATTTGAATATGTTAAAGTCCAGAAGAGAGTAATGTTTTTCTCCTATGGATTTATTGTCCGAGTAAATCGATAAGAGAAAGTTGTTTCGGGAAACGTCGTGAACTCTGAATCCCAATTTGTTATTTACGATAGAATAGAGAAGGGAATCACTGTTAAAAAGATAGAATGCTTTATAGATTAAATCCTTTTTATAAACGGATATGGAAGAATAAAGCTTGTTGAAATGGTAGGGTTCGATTCTAACGAAAAACTTATTCATCGTATCGGGATAGATATACGGGTAAATAAGCATTGAAGACAATGAATCCGCCCTGCTAAAGTAGACAACCGAAGGAAGTGTGACATCCATTTTCAACGGGATGTCCGGATCTCTTCCGTAAAGAGAAAGAATAGATATCAAACTAAATAAAATCAGGTATATTCTTTTCATAGGGTGGTAATATAATTCCTTTTTCCGTTATGATGCCGTTAATCAATTTGTTCGGGGTTATATCGAAGGCGGGGTTTATAAAGTCTGCCTTTGTTTTGGTGAGTCCCTGATATCCGACTTTGTATAATTCTTCAGGATTTCTCTGCTCTATGGGAATATCATTCATATCGGAAGCGTTTTTATCGAAAGTTGAAGTGGGAGCAGCGATATAAAACGGAATATTAAAATATCTTGCATTTATAGCAGTATCAAATGTTCCTATTTTATTTGCCGTATCTCCGTTCATTGCAATTCGGTCTGCTCCTGTGATGACAATATCTATTTTTTTCTCCATCATTATGTAAGCTCTTGCGCTATCGGGAATAATATGTACATTTATTCCTTCGTTTGTCAATTCGAATGCAGTGAGTCTTGCCCCTTGAAGTAGAGGCCTTGTCTCTCCCACATAAACATCCGGCTTTTTACCTTTCCAAAATGAACGATATATTATCCCCAGAGCTGTGCCTATACCACCGGTTGCCAGAACACCCGTGTTGCAGTGGGTAAGGATCTTTGCATTATTCTTGATTAGATTTACTCCGTTATCGGCAATTTTATCGCACATTTCTCTATCTTCTTCGTGCGTTTTTACGGCAAGGGAAACAAGAGATTCGTGAATGCGGAATTTATCGTTATATGAGTTTATGCTCTTTTCCGCTTTGTTTAGAACATTAAAAAGGTTGACAGCCGTTGGGCGTGAAGATTTGAGTATGGTAATATCATTCAAAAGGCAATTTTTATAGTCATCGATGTTTTTATTGAGATTTATTGTTGAGCTAAGACGTATTCCGTAAGCTGCGGCTATGCCAAGTAACGGTGCACCTCGTATTTTCAACATCTTTATAGCTTCATAAAGTACCTCTATGGTATCAACTTCAATATAGATTTCATCTTCGGGTATTTTCGTCTGATCAAGTATGATTATTTTATCGTTTTTGTAAGATATGGGCTTCAGCATTATCAATCTACTCCCGGTTTGAAATTGTTCAATATTTCGATAACGTGTTTTACAGGTAACCCCATTACGTTATCATGATTCCCCTCGATTTTTTTGATTATAGTATCCCCGTAATCCTGAATGGCGTATGCCCCCGCCTTATCAAGGAATTCTATTTTATCAAGATATTCATCGATTTCTTTGAGGGATAACGGTTTGAATGTGACGGCAGTTTTGGAAAAAGAGGTAACATACTCGTTTGTTTTGGAGTAAAGTATGCAAAATCCCGTTATAACATGGTGAACTTTTCCGGATAGAAGTTGAATCATATACCGTGCTTCATCTCGATTAACGGGTTTTCCGAGAATCTTTCCTCCTATAACAACCATAGTATCAGCAGCGATAATAAAGCTCTCCTGGTATTTTTGAGAAACTGTTTTTGCCTTTT
>QNBC01000085.1 GCA_003641665.1 candidate division TA06 bacterium | reverse complement strand
GTGATAATACGACAAATCTCAAGCCAAATCAGGGAACAAAAAGAATATTTAATTTTTTATATTATATATTGCAAATAAATAGAAATATGTCATAATTAATAAAAGAGGTTTTATGTTTTATTCGATTTTATTTTATTTTAAAAATCATTTTATTCATAATTTAAATTGGGGGTGTTTATGAAACGAACTGTTTTCATAGTTGCATTGCTTGTATTATCAATCGGTATTCCGATGTTAGCGGAATCCAGTGATTCACTATCAACAGAATCGGAAAATCCTGTATTACAAAAGCAGGAATTAAAATTGCCATGGTATAAAACAGTAAAATATGAAATAGGTTATACAGGAGGAATTTGTATCACTTACGGAGCTTTAATGAAAGAAAGTGGTTTAATAATGTTTTTTGTTCCTCCTGACTTAATTTTCAATTGGATTAATTCAGTGAATGTAAATATATTTATGCCCTCTAAAAGCAAATTAGCAATTGGAATTGAATATGGAGCGTTTCCTCATTTAACAGAAAGGGAAGGACTTAATATGTATTTATATTATACATATGATAGCTTAGCAAGAGTTTATACCGGAGAATGGTCAATATATTATAAAAGTATACTGCTAAAATATTATAAAACTAAATCATTCTACTATGGTGTCTCTATAAATCATTTTATTGCAAATACAGAGGAGAGCTATCATTCTGCTGTTAATGGTAATATATCGGATACAACAGCATATGTACAGAGAGAGTGCATTGGTTGTGGAATATTTTGTGGTTGGGAGAAACTTATTTCATTTAAGGGATTAAATATATATCCTTTCTTAAAACTACAGATAGGACATGCAGTAGAATATCATAACAACTCACCATGGGAGTGGGGAAGAAAAAAACTAACAATAGGAACAAGTGGTATATTTTTAGGTATAAATATGAGATTTGGAGGTAAAAGATGAAGATTGTAAAATATCTTATAGCTTTAATATTAATAATATTTGGAACTTATACTAATATTTTAGCTTCAGATTACCCAATAATTGCGATTCATGGGATTCAGAGAATCCCAATTGCAGAGAAGGGATGGGCAGCCTGGGATAGCTCATATTCAGCAATAAAAAGGATATTGAATGAAGAATATAAAGGGTATAAGTGGGGACTTACTTCTCAAGGAGATTCAGCATTTGAATGTTGTAGCACTACTATATTACAATCTATGCCAGATACAAGAAGGATATATAATTTTTCATATTACAGTTATCAGATTCCTTCAAGAGGAGTTATAGGAAGCAATGGAAAATATGAACCTGTGAGGTATACAGCGGAGTACAATGTATCAAATGCAAATAGACAATACGGGTATATCTTAACGCAATTTATATATAAAGTATTACGTGCATGTTATGGTGATAATTGGATGTACAATCCGGACGCTAAGGTAAATATTGTAGCGCATTCAATGGGAGGGCTTGTAGCAAGGTCGGCAATAACATATTACTTGGATGAAAATAGAGTTAATAAAGTTCTATTTGTTGCGACTCCAAATCATCCATTTCATACAAATGAATTTATAGAAGCAGTTGTAAGTAATGCGATTGGAGGAGCAGAAGTATGGCAGAAAACGGGGGAATTGCTTGAAATGGGAGTAGATTGGTTATGTTTACCAACACCTGAGACAAGATTTAAAAGTAACAATGGGGCTACTAACCAATGGTCTAATTGGTTAAGATACAATGAAATCAATAATAATTATACTACAAGATATGCGACTATTGCAGGTAATAGACCGAAGCCATATTCATCAGTAGGATTTTCTCCCAATGACGGAGTTGTAATGGTAGATCAGGTTTATTTAGATAATGCAGAATTTAATGCTGTGATTTATGCTACACATTTTGGTGGAAGTAATCCACTAACAGATGTTGAATTGGGACTTCCGACATGTACATTTACGACGGAATTTATAAAGAACTGGATGATAGATGACAATTCAAGCAGATACGGAAGTCCTATATCGGGGGAATCGTATGGGTATGATGTAAGCGGACAGGCTAATTATTGGAAAGACGGAGCGTTGAGAATAAGGAGTTGCGTAACTAATTATAATAAATCGCTTGTAGTAATTGCTAAACTGATTAAAAATACTTGTAAAAGGGATACAACAGGAGATACAACAAAATTCATTGAAGAAGTATTGGCAGTAAAGGCGTTTCCGATATACAAGTATTCTCGTTCATTCCCCGGAGATCCTGTATTTTTAACATCAAAAGAAGTAATAGGAGGAGTAAATGTTTCTGAAATAAAATTAGATATAGTAGATATGGATATGACGGGAGAGATAGCACATAGAACATATGCACTTCATATTGAAGGAGGGGAGGAAGACTCATCTTTTGTGGCACTTTCCCATTAAGTAAAGAGGATTTATATTTTAAAGTTATAGGAGGAAGACTCATCTTTTGTGGCACTTTCACATATTACCGGTTGCTATATCGGATATAGTACAAGTTTCACATGGACGACAAATGATTATGCCGTATTTCAAAAATTGTATTATAAAAAAGATACCGGGGGTTGGGTATTTCTTGATTCACTGAATGGGAATGTAAGAAACTATACTTTTACACCGACATCAACAGGGGGCTATCAAATCAAGATAGAATTTTATCTTGATGCTTTTACACCGATAGTGGCAACATCAAATACATTTCATGTATACTATGAACCTCCGCCCCCTCCGTCGCCATTGCATTTGAGTGGATATGTTGATTCATTCTCGACAAAAGCAACGGCAGGACATTATGCTCATCTAAGCTGGATATTTAACAGACCTGACAGTAGTCATACTGAAACAGACTCGTTTGTAATGTTTAAGGATAATAATAGAGTTCTCTCTTTGCCTTATACTCTAAACGGGTGGACAGATCCCGTTAAATATGGATATATTGGAGAGAGCCATACATACCAACTATATGCATGGTATCATGATTCTACAAATGGTATTGATATGTATTCGTTGTCAAATTCACTTACACTAACTGCGGATTCATCAACACCACCCGACACCGGTTGTCCTTATTTTTATATAAAGGAGAACGGAGCATATATTCCGCAGAATACGATAATGCATTACGGTTATGGTAATAAGCATGATGATTATCTGTTTAACTATAGTATCGGAGAGAAGGGAGCATTGAGAAAAAAGAAAATTATCGATGATAGAGGAGAGAACCAAAAAAGAGTAATGGAAGCGGCGATAAGCGAGAATGAGATTGAGAGAGATTACATAGACAGATTAAATCTCAAGGCGATAAAATATGACGCGTCATACAATCTTGCATTGAACGGGGAGGGAGAGTATATATTCTGGAAGGATGTATACAAGATTGATTCCTGCAAGAATGCCGTAGGAGAGGATATACTGCCGTTGGTGTCAAATTCCGGAGAGGGTTATTATGTGGCGTTACCGGGAGATACGATATACATATATGCCGACATAAGGAATGGTAATAAAGCGGATATCGGAGAAAAGAGAAACAAAGACAGCGGTATACTTATAGGTTCGGGAGTCAAGCCGAAAGAGAAAGGCGGGAATGTCAAACCGTCGATTGAGATTGAGTATACGGGAGGCAAGGGTTGGTTATCCGGAGGAGAGATATACCCGAGAGAATATGTATATCCGATTTATAATAACATTCCGTTGGGCAATCGAATAAGACTTATCATCCGAAATGAAGTAAAAATCGATTACATATCATTTCCGAGGGCGGAGGATGTAAAATATAATGAAATAGAGCTTAAACCCATAAATCCCATGTTGCGAGGCAAGAATGTAATTGAGGAGATAATCAAAGAGGACAGTGTGTATATAAACCTTGTGAAGGGTGATACGCTATATTTTTCATTTCCTCGAATAACACCTGCAAACGGAGAAAATGTATCATATATACTCGAGACGGACGGATACTATAATGCGGACAATAACGGGAGATGTAATGGTACAGGCAATGTATTCAAAAAGAAGGATATCGAAATTAAAAACGGCATTGTTCATTTGCATTTGAGAGACAGAACATTTTCGCATTACGAGATATACAGCATATCGGGCAGGCGGATAGGAGAGGGAGCAATAGAGAAAGGCGGGATTAAGATAGGGGGATTATGCAGAGGCGTATATTTCATAAAATTGAAAGGTAAAGAGGGAATTGAGACGGATAAATTTGAGGTAATACGCTAATATAATTTTGATATTAATCGATTGGGATAGGGGCGGATGATTATCCGCCCCTATTTGTTTCGGCAAATGAGACCCTGAAACAACACTGAAACAAGTTCAGCACAGGACACAGGGTTACATAAGGGGGACATTCTTCACTTGACTTTGTCATTCCGGACTTGATCCGGAATCTCATAGACCCTGAAACGAGTTCAGGGTGACATGGAGAGGAGTATACTTAATTTGTTTCAGTATCTTATTTATTGACTATATCTATCCGCAGGAACTTTAGTGCAGGCGGACCTATTTGCCAAAATTTAGATTGACATTTTTTAACCAATATGTTAAATGGATATAGCGAAAAGGAGGTTAAATGGGGTCTTCTAATTTTTTCCGAAAAATGCGAAAAAGTTCAAAATTCAATGCAATAAAAACATCTGTATTAGTAATATTCCTAATTTATTTATTCCTGGTTGCAATTGAATTATTGGGGGGTTCACTAAAAGGATTCGGTATAGATTTCGCAAGAAAACTCATTCAAACAACTTCTAATCCTTTTTTAGGTTTGCTAATCGGTATATTAGCGACATCGATTATTCAATCATCGTCCGCAACAACATCAATCATTGTCGGTTTTGTTGCCGGTGGAACACTAACGATTCCGAATGCAATTCCTATGGTAATGGGTGCAAACATCGGTACATCGATTACAAATACGATTGTTTCAATGGCACATATCGGTAGAAAGGAGGAATTCAGGAAAGCGTTTCCAGTTGCCACTGTTCACGATATGTTCAATCTTCTGTCGGTGATTGTTTTTTTACCCCTTGAGATCAAATTTCATTTGATTCAAAAGCTGTCTTTCTTTGCTGCAAATGCTTTAGGTGCAAGTAAAGGTATGCACTTCAAATCGCCACTTAAAGCCATTGTTAAACCCGTGGTTGATTTTACGATGGTTTTATTGCATAAAAATTATATCATAGGAGCCTCATTGGGCTTTATACTTGTACTGGTAGCATTAAAGTTTCTCGTTGATGTAATTAGATCAAGCTCAAAAGGAAAAATTGAAGTGTTGGTAGATGGTTATCTCTTTTCTTCCCCGCTCAGTAGCTGGCTTTTGGGGCTTGGGTTGACATCTTTTGTGCAGAGTAGTTCAATAACGACTTCCATAGCCGTGCCTCTTGCTGCAGCCGGTATTGTTAGTATAGAGCAAATATTCCCGTATACACTTGGTGCGAATATAGGGACTACTCTAACTGCTTTGTTAGCCTCTTTGGTAACGGGGAGTTTTGCTGCTGTCCAAATAGCCTTGTCGCATTTAATTTTTAATATTTTGGGGACGGTAGTTTGGTTCCCCTTAAGAATAGTACCAATCTCAATGGCAAAGAAGTTGGGTGATATTGCCGTTAAAAAGAGATATATTGCAATTTTGTATATAATAACGGTATTTTTTATAATCCCCTTACTATTCCTTTTTATATTCAGGAGGTAAACATGTTTGAAAAGTTTTTTAAATTATGGAAAACAGGTGACTTATTAGATGCTTCTTTCAAGGAAGTTGACAATATGTTTAAACTTGCAAAAGATATGTTCGAGTATTCTATAAATCTCGTAATTGAACAGGCAGAAAATGAAGAAGATATATATAAAAAAGACAGGGGGTTGAATAAGGCGGAAATAGATGTAAGAAGAAAAATACTCGAGCATTTATCCGTAAATCCGGCACAGGATATAACACCAAGTCTAATTCTCGCAACGATTGTAGTAGATATCGAACGCATAGGAGACTACACAAAGAACATTGTTGAGCTTTCAGACAAGACGGGAGATAAACTGCAATGCGAATATAAGGATATTATAAAAGAATTGAGTGACAGGATCTTAAAAAATATGACAATTACCATAGATGCTCTTGAGGGAAAGGATAAGGAAAATGTAAAGATCGTTATAGAGGATCATGTTGACATTGCATCTATATGCGAAAAGAACATGGAAAGGTTAATAAACGAGGAGATTAAAATTCCGACTAAATTGTCGATAATATATGCTCTGCTTTTCAGATATGTGAAACGGATCAGTGCACATACGAAAAATGTGGCGACAAGTATAATTAACCCGTACGACAGAATCGGGTTTAAGCCGGAGAATTAGCGTTTTAAGTGACGGCGGTAAAGCAAATTGCCGCCGCCTTTTTAAGTATTCCCAATAAAACCATTGAAACTTGAATAATTTATGAAAGTGTGATATTATCGGGCAATGAGTTATAAGAGGGAATTTAGGAATCTTAGATTAAAATCAAGATTAGCAATGAGAGCATTTGACCGTGCTATATATGAGAATATTGCATTTTTAAACAAAAGATATAATGCCATTAGGGTAGCCTATCATAAAGATGATGAAGATGTTGTTACATACTTAAAAAAATATTTGGAACTTGATTCGAAAGAAATTAGCACAAAAATAAAACAGAGGAAAATACTGGTAAATTATAAAAAAATAAGCGATTCATATAATGTTGTAAGAGATGATTTTATATTAATCGATAAAAATCTGAAACTAAGAGAGCATAATGTTGAACCCATCGAATTTAAGGTTTTAACTGAAAATGATAAATACATAATTGTTGATAAACCTCCCGGAATAAAAGTCCATTCAAATTTCCCTGATAGTGAGAATAGTGTTCTCGAATGTTTAAAAAAAACGGGGAAGATACAGAGCCCTAAATATATATATTATGAAAGCAATATTGTCCATCGACTTGACAAGTTTACCACCGGACCGATGATTGTTGCAAAAAAACAGAAATATGCCGTTATATTAAAACGGCTTTTTAAAAAAAGAAAGATTAAAAAATACTACATTGCGCTCACTCACGGGGAATTTATCGATAAGAGAGGGATTGTTGAATTACCTCTAATTAGGGGATATGATGCACTTTATGGCGATTATATGGTAATTTCGGACAAACCGTACAAATGGGCGAAGACACTGTATCACGTCATTGATAGTAGAAACAATTTATCACTCGTTAAAATAAAAATAATAACCGGTAGGACGCATCAGATCAGGGTGCATTTATCTGCCCTAGGGCATCCGGTATGCGGAGACTCATTTTATTCAATATATCGTGATAGACGTTTTCCAAGACAGATGCTCCATTCTTATCTTTTGGAATTCGTTGATCCGTTTGATAAGAAAAGGATAAAGGTCATCTCTCCATTGCCGGTTGATATGAAAAAAATATTAAAAGAGGTGTATTATGAATCTTTTTGATGGTAAGAGGGCTCTTGTTTTGGGAGGGGGGAGCGCCAGGGGATTGGCACATATCGGTTTTATAAAAACACTTGAAAAATACGGAATCGAATATGATATGATTGTCGGAACAAGTATGGGAGCTCTAATAGGAGCTATATATTTGCAGAGAGAAAACATAGAAGTTGTGGAGCAACTGGCAAAGGATATTATAAGCAAGCAGTTTGCGAGAATTGTTGGCTTTGAAAAAAAAGAGAATAAAAAACGATTAAAGATAGTAAATGAGATCTTTGATTCATTGAATAAGCTGTTTAAGTATGCGAAACTTATAAAGAATGAAGGATATTTGGAGCAAAAACATATCGATATTTTGATGGAACAGATACTTTTGGATGTTTCCGTTAATCAATTCAGATTGCCATTTGCTACGGTTGCAGTTGATCTTATATCGGGTAAAACACATATATTTAGAGATGATAATTCGAAAATAGCCGTAAAATCGTCTATTGCCATTCCGGGAGCAATAACCCCCGTAAAATATAAGAATATG
>QNBC01000084.1 GCA_003641665.1 candidate division TA06 bacterium | reverse complement strand
TATTTCTATGGAGTTAATGTGGAGAATATCTCTTATTCTCTAACAATGTGTGCTGAACGTATTGCTATTTTTAATGCGGTTGTAAACGGATACAAAAAATTCAAGAGGGTTTTTATTCTCTCAACATCAGCAAAACCGACACCGCCTTGCGGTGCTTGTCGTCAAGTTATTTCGGAATTCGAGGGAAATCCCGATATTATAATGTTTACAGGAGAAGGTAAATACTATGAAAAGAAAAACATTACGGAACTTCTTCCGCTTAAGTTTGACTTTTAGTGTATCAATACTATACGTTGTTCTTCAACCTTCATGTAGTTTGAAAAGAGTAAGAGATGTAACCGCTTCATCCGAATCAATATCTCTAAAAAAATTGCAATTACAATATGGTGCATATGATTTTAACATTGCAACAAAATTCATAAAAGGGAAAATACATCTGAACTACATTAACAGAAACAACTACTGGGAATTTGGTGTCTGGAACGGAGACTCCATTAATGTTGTTAAATTTAACGGAGCTTTTTATAAGAAAGTCGGGGAACAATGGAAACTATATGCAAGTTACGACAATTTCGATTTGCCTGACTATCTTAAACTTGTTTTTCCCGATGAAAATATAACACCCGGTAATGTTATTAAATTCAAGCCAAATCCTGTGATTGTCCGGTCAAAAAACGCTTCCGGAGAAATTCGTACAAACGGGAACAAATTTTACAATCTCAAAATCGATGGTTCGGGTTATAATGCCCGTCTTACACTAATGAGAATGCTCCCCATTCTACCCGATTATTTCCAAACAACCATTTCGGTTACGGGTCTCTCCTTAGACGATTCCAAAATTTTGTACAGACGCATTAAAGAACTTCATCCTATGATATATGAGAGTAAAGATACAACAATAATCAAAATTCAAGGATATATTAGCAGGAAATTATTTCGTGTCCTTTCCGGAAAAGGAGAAATCTCCATATTCCCTGTTAGTTATGCCCCCACCCCGGATTGCAAAACGATAAATCTGGACAATAATGAGAAATTATTCTATAAAGAAGAAAAACAGAAATTCAAAATAAGAAATTTTAAAACGGATGAAAACAATATCATTGTCGAACTTATAACCCCTGCTGACCCTAAAAGAGTTTACGGTCTTTTTATAGATAATAATTTTGTAGGCATCGGTAAGGTTGACGGCATGAAAATCAGGTTCGTCGGATATGTGAATAATATTTCATCCTATATCAAACCTTTAATTTCAAACGGATATATTACTTCAAAGCTAACTGTCATAAATTTTATAGAGCCCTATAATCGGAGGCAAATATGAATAAAGATATTATCGAGCAAATATTTTCACAATACATCCACACATTAAACAATCTAATAATGGTAATTAACGGTAAAGTGGAAATCCTGAATTTTCATGATCAAAAAGAGGAATATAAAATTATTTTGAGAAAAATCAATGAAATAATTACATTAAATGAAATTTTCGGCCAATTTCGAAATGAATTTAAAGGTGAGTGTAAAGACGAGACTCTCCTCTCTATATTGGAAAAGATAAAAGAATTAAGCCTGGAGACAAAAAAATGATTCTTGCAGATAAAGATATAATTTACAATATAGACAATTTGGCTTCGAAACACAAAATACTACCTGTGCAACTGATGGAAAATGCCGGAAAAAACGCAGCGGATATAATCGACAAGAACATTCCTCCGAAAAGTAATATACTTATAGTCTGCGGTAAAGGGCATAACGGCGGAGACGGTTATGTTATCGCTCGCCACCTGTTTTCACTCGGGCATAATATTTCAATATTCTCTACCGCAAAGCCTGAAGACACAGATGATGCTACATCCTTAAATTACAATATTTGCAAAGAATTGGGAATTAAATTCAAATCGAAAATAACAAACAACTATACCGTTATTATAGATGCCATGCTTGGAGTCGGTACAAAACTCCCGTTAAGAGATGATTTAAGAAAAATTGTCCGCATGCTCAATAGATCTAATGCAATCAAAGTCGCAGTTGATCTTCCGACAGGAATAAACGGAGATAGCGGTGAAGCGGATGAGGACACCTTTAGAGCCGATTTTACGGTTACAATGGAAATCCCTAAAATCGGAATGTACATAACCCCCGGGAAAATGTTTTGTGGTAGGATTTATACTTCTAAAATCGGTATCCCAAAATTTATATACGATGATATAAAATTCGACCATTTTCTTATAGACAAAAACTTCGTGAAAAAACTCCTCCCTGATAGAATCAACTATTCAAACAAGGGAACATTCGGAAAAGTTATCGCCATTGGCGGTTCGGTCAATTATAGCGGAGCTATCATATTTTCTTCATTGGCAGCTGTACAAAGCGGTGCAGGACTTGTATATACGGCTATCCCGGAATCCATCGAAAATACCGTATCTTCAATAGTCACTGATGCTATAAAAATACCCTTAAAAGCCAATGATGACGGCACTATAGGATATGATAACTATGAACTGTTAAATACAATAAACAGTTATGACGCCATACTCATAGGTCCCGGTATTGGCACTAATCCTGCAACCGGCAGATTTATAAAAAAACTGGTAAAAGAGATCTCCAGACCTCTAATTATAGATGCCGATGCTCTTAAGATATTAACTCCCGCCAACAAGATGAGAAAAAATATTCTCATTACACCACATCCCGGGGAGGCTGCAAGGCTTCTGCGGAAAAATGTGAACGAAATAAACGACCGCAGACTATTCTATGCCGGTGAACTTATCAAACAATACGGAGTCAATGCTCTTCTCAAAGGAAACGGAACCATTATTACGAACGGAAAGGAATATTTTATCAACTCATCGGGAGATAACTCCCTTGCAAGGGGTGGGAGTGGAGATATTCTTTCAGGAATTATTCTGGCACTTGCAGGAAGCGGTATGGATTTAATCGAAGCCGCCTCGGTAGGAGCTTATATACACGGTATTGCCGGGGAATTTGCGGGAAGAATATCTCACGGGTATTCCGTTTCCATGAGTGATATATTAAAATCGATTCCAAAGGCATTCGAATGTATTTTCTCCTGACCATTGTTCCTCTATTTTTTTCTTTTAACCCCCAAATGCACATGCTTCCCCTCGAAAGGCATGTATCTGAAATCGTACCGGGCCAAAATTCCGTTCTTATTGTTTTTTCGCATTCGTTCGGTTTGTACTCGGCATTTACAGATATGCTGGAGTATTATCCTCTAAATCAGACAGTTGAAGAATGTGTGAATATTGAAGGAACAGACACGTATATCCTATTCGGTGCAAGTAGCATTGTAATTTTTAATAGATTTTTATATCAATTCAATGCCGTTAATACACAGGGGCATCGATTTGTAAATTATCGATACGACAGAAATATATTTTTGCAAGATCCCGGAGGAAAAACTTATATTCTAAATATAAGCGGATTATTCCAAAAAGATACTTCCTTCTCGGATTGGAAACCGATTAGAACTAACGACAATGTGAAGCAATTTCCTCAACTCTCACCATATTTTATATCCAAGGGTAATAATATTTATCACTATACATCAGCCGTTCGATTTCGCGATAAGATCTTTGCCGGAACGGATAATTTCGGCTTTTTTATAATTGATATGTATTCCGGCGAAAAAAAGCACATTTTAAATGGCATATTGGGAAATATGAAGGGAGTTTTAACCAAAAACGATAAAACGGTAATTTTTTCAGATAAAGATATTGCAATATTGCAGAATCATCATTTTACCTTTTTTTTGGATACGCTTTTTTTCTACCCTCATTTCTACGATAATATAACGGATGTAGAAATAAAGGATGACACAATATTCTTTTCGGGACAATATTCAATCTATTATATCTACAATGAAGGCATCTGCAAATTCGCGAATAGCAGCTTCAAAATACATGATTTTACATTTATGGGGAATAACATTCTTTATGCAACGGATAACGGAGTGAATATTACTGACGGCAAAAAACACAGGACGATTCTATCGGGAGTAGTCGTTTATGATATCTTAAAAAGTAACAAATTATTGCTTTTTGCAACGGATAACGGTATTTATTTTATGAATGACGATAAAATCGGAAAAATAGAACAATTTCCCGACATCTCCTATGGGGAAATCACCACAAATGATATCTCTTTGGCGGCAATTTCCTCTACAAGAGATATTTATTTTTTAAATCTAAAAACAGATAGCATGACTATTAAGCCTGCAAATGTACATTTAACAAAAGGCAATATCTGTTCTCTTGATTCCAATTTTTTATACATTTCGGGGAAATTAATAAGCGAATACCCCGGAAATAGAATATTCTCTCTGCCTCAAAATCCAAACGGATTACCGCTGGGGATAAACATCATGCAAAATAATGCTTATTTCTTCTTTCGGAATGCAGTATTATTTACCCCTGTAAATAATATCTTCCCGTTTCTTTCCAACAGATAAAATATAAACATCAGCTCCCACAAACTTCTCGATATATTCAACATATTTTCTCGTAGCTTCCGGTAAATCATTATAATTCTTTACAAGGGAAATATTCTCTTTCCAGCCTTTCATATTAATGTATACCGGTTTCACAATGTCTAATTTATAGGTCTCCGTAGGAAATTCTTCGTTGATTGTGCCATTATAATCATAAGCGGTACAGAGTTTTATAGAATCTATTCCGGAAAGAATATCAAGTTTGGTAATAATCAGCTTATTTATGTGATTTCTCCTGACAGCATATTTCAGTGCTACAAGATCAAGCCATCCACATTGCCTCGGTCTTCCTGTGGAAGCTCCATATTCACCTGCCATTTCTCTGAAATTTTCCTCGAATACCTTGTCATCGAATTTTGTAGGAAATGGTCCTTTTCCCACTCTTGTTGTATATGCCTTTGTTACACCGTAAATATTTTCGATATTGAACGGAGAAATCCCTGCACCGGTAAAAACGGCACCCAAAGTCGTATTGCTTGATGTCACATAGGGATAAGTTCCGTAATCTATATCAAGAAGCGCCGCTTGTGCACCCTCCATAAGGATTTTCCTTCCTTCTTTCTGGTAATTGTATAGCATCTCCTCGGTATCTTTTACATATCTTTTTAACATATTCTTGTAATTTATAAAATGATTTCTAATAGCTCTGAAACTAATAGGTTCTTTCCCGAAAATATCAACAAATATTTTGTTGTAATATTCAATCAAAGCACCAAGTCGCTCATTAAAAATATTATCATTATAGAGATCTCCTACCCTAATACCCATTCGTCTGATTTTGTCAGTGTAAGCGGGGCCTATACCTCTTTTTGTTGTGCCGATATTCCCCTTTCCTTTATATTCCTCAAAATAGGCATCAAATTCTTTATGAAAAGGAAAAACGAGATGTGCTCTTTTGCTGATAAATAACTTACCCGGGCACTTGATTCCATAGGCATTCAAAACCGAGACTTCCTCGGCAAATATCTCGGGATCAAAAACAACACCGTTACCGATTATACAGATAGTATCACGATGTATTATTCCCGAAGGAATTAAGTGTAATTTAATCTCATTTTCATTATAATAAACGGTATGTCCCGCATTTGCCCCACCCTGGAAACGAACAACAACATCGGCATTTCCGGAAAGTTTATCTACGATCTTCCCTTTCCCCTCATCTCCCCATTGTAACCCCAAAATAACATCAACGGGCATATTTACTTCCTTTAAAAAGGTAAACCTCTTCTTCCACCTTTTATATACGATTTCATCATCTTCTTCATCATATCAAATTGCTTCATTAACTGGTTTATTTCCTGAACAGAGGTCCCCGAACCCCTTGCTATTCTTTTTCTCCTGCTTCCATTGAGTATTTCGGGATATAACCTCTCTTCCCTCGTCATGGAATTTATAATTGCCTCAATCCTTACAAGAACTTTATCATCTATGTTTTCAACACTTTTTGCAGGCATTCCCGGGATCATTTTTGCAAGATTTCCGAGAGGCCCCATATTTTTTATTTGTTTTATCTGAGCCAAAAAATCTTCGAGATTGAATTTTGCCTTTCGTATTTTCTGTTCTACCCGCTTCGCCTCTTCCGCTTTGAAAGTCTCCTCCGCTTTTTCTATCAATGTGAGTACATCTCCCATTCCCAATATTCTCGACGCAATTCTATCGGGATAAAATTGCTCTATATCAGATAATTTTTCTCCTACACCTATTAGTTTTATCGGTTTCTTCGTAACACTGAAAATCGAAAGTGCCGCTCCACCCCTTGCATCGCCATCCATCTTAGTCAAAATAACACCTGTAATGTCCAGATTATTATTGAAGGTTTCGGCAATTTTTACAGCATCCTGTCCCGTCATACCATCGGCGACAAACAATTTCTCGGAAGGTTTTGCAACTTTTATCATCTTCTTCAATTCCTGCATGAGTTTATCATCCACATGCAATCGCCCCTGCGTGTCGATAATTACCGTATCATATCCTTCTATATAAGCCACCTTTGGAGCTTTTCTCGCAATCTCCACCGGATTATCGGTATCAGGTTTATAGAACCCAACTCCCGCCTGCTCGGCAATCTGCTTTAATTGTTCAACAGCACCGGGACGTCTTGTATCCGCAGGAACCAACATTGTTTTTCTATTCTTTTTCGTTAAAAACCGAGCGAGTTTTCCGGCTGTTGTAGTTTTTCCCGACCCCTGCAAACCGAGCAGCATAATAACAGCAGGATTGCCCTTGAAATAAATCTCTTTCTTCGCCTTACCAAGTATCTTTACGAGTTCGTCAAAGACGATTTTTACAATCATTTGCCCCGGATTTAAAGCATAAAGAATTTCTTCGCCCTCAGCACTCTCCTTCACTCCCTCGATGAATTCTTTTACCACATCGTAATTTACATCCGCTTCCAAAAGTGCGTTTTTTATTTCGAGTAATCCCCGATCGAGGTCCTCTTCTGTAAGTTTACCCTTGGATCGCCATTTTCTAAATATTTTTGAAAAGCTATTTTGAATATTACCAAACATCTCCACCTCTCAAAATAGTATTTATCTCATCTAATTTAAATAATGTTGCCCTCTTCCCCTGGTATATGAGCCTCGGAGCAAGTTCATAATCCATTATTGATGCATAGTAAGTATACGGCTCTATCAATACTTCGGGTTTATCAATTAACAATTTCTGCTCAACGATTTTGCTCTCTGCAATCTCAAACAACTTAGCGGCTATTACATTAATGGGGGGGGTATCACTCTTAAATTTATTTTCTATTATATTCGGAATTATTTCTTTTATTTTTTGTAATCTCTTTTCAATCATTTCCTTAATTATTACCTCTTTGCTTTTTCCTACCTCCGTCTTTCTCTCCGCCTCCTCTTCCATGTATTTTCCCAGGCGTTTATTTCTTTGCGGATTGTTTATCACATTCACTGCAATTGTAATATCCGCCCCCATTCCCCTCGCAACATCTACCGGAACGGGGTTAGAAATACCCCCGTCGAGCAAAATCATGTCATTCAAAACATAAGGCTTAATAAGTATGGGAATCGAGAGACTCGCTCTTACTGCATCCAGCACATATCCGGTATTTAAGGATATCGCCTTTCCTTCGTAAAATTCAGTCGCAACACAAGCAAAGGGTATTTTAAGGTCTTTAAATTTTTTATCACCGATGTATTTTTTCAAAAGTTCAATTATATTTTTACCATCGGTCAATCCCGAGATTGTCAGTGAAGGTCTAAAAAGTGTTCTTGCTTGTCTTTTATCGATTTTCAGTGCTTCCGCTTCTATCTCTTCAGGTTCCATTCCACTAGCATAAAGAGCACCTATTACAGCTCCCATGCTTGTTCCCGTTACAAAATCCAATTTAATATTTTTTCTCTTTAGTATTTGCAATACCCCGATATGGGCTAATCCTCTGGCACCGCCACTTCCAAGAGCCAAACCTACTTTCAACCGTTTTTTCATACGTGTGAAATATTATCATATAAACTTGTTTTAGTCAAACGGAGACAAACAAGAATGGCAGATAGGTCCGCCTGCACTAAAGTTTCGGCGGGCAAGTATAAACAT
>QNBC01000083.1 GCA_003641665.1 candidate division TA06 bacterium | reverse complement strand
ATCTTTTCCAAGAGGTGCAATTTTGTTCAATGAAAATGACGAAGGGAATGAGATGTATATAATACTTAAGGGAAAGGTTGAGGTTACCATACTTGATAAAAATGACAGACTTGTTCTCACAACGCTCGAAGAAGGATCGTTTTTCGGCGAGATGTCTCTATTATCGAATATAAAACGCTCGGCAACAATTAAAATATTAGAGGATGCGGAATTTTACATGATCACAAGAGAGGGACTTAAGAAAATCATGAAGGAAACCCCATCCATAGCAGTTAAAATACTCTTTGTAATCGCTTCCGAACTTTCCAATAGAATAGCGAAAACCGATAAACTCCTCGGCGAGTATTTTGAGAGAAATAAAGAAATTATAAACAATCAGTTATTTAAAGATCTCTATGTTTATACATTGAGTAATACCGGAGAAGAAATCGATTTTCTTTAAGCTCTCTCTACATATTCTCCCGTTCGAGTATCGACTTTTATCTTCTCCCCTTTATTTACAAAAAGAGGGACATTTACCTTGGCGCCGGTTTCAAGAACAGCGGGTTTTGTTCCGCCTTGAACTGTATTTCCCTTGATTCCAGGTTCCGTTTCTGTCACTTCCAGGATAACAAAAAACGGTAGTTCGATCCCGACAAATTTTTCATCTGCAAACAGACCTACAACTTCGCTGTTTTCAAGAAGAAATTTCCTCTCATCGGAGATGGTTTCATTTGTAATCTGGTATTGGTCATAACTTGAAACATCCATAAAATAACTGTATGTTTCATCGGAATACAGGTATTGAACCTGCCTCTTTTCAACCCTCACAATATTTACTTCCGAGCCGGATTTAAGCGTCATATCGATAACCTGTCCGGTCTCTATATTTTTCAATCTCATTCTAACAAAAGCGTTACCTTTCCCTGGTTTAACATGTTGATAATCAACTATAAAATAAACTTTCCCGTTAATCTCAATTGCAGATCCTTTTCTTACATCAGATGTCGTTGCCATATCTCCTCCATTATAATCCTTTCAACCAATCTTTAAACTTATCCATTTCTTTTTTGTCCGGTCCTTCTTTATTCAAACTCTCATCCTTTTCCTTTTCCTTTTCTTTTGCTCTTTCTTCCTCTTCTTTAACAGTCGGTTCCTTTATTGAATTTTTATTTAGCGTTTCAAAAAGTTCACTTAATTTAAGCGCTTTTTTCTTCCTCACTTCATTCGAAGATAACTCCTTAATCTCACTCTTTGCCTCTCTTTCCTCTTCATTAATGTAATTATCCAATTGAGCGATCAACGATTTCACTTTTTCATTGAAAGGGTCTTTGCTCTCTATGTAGTTCAGGACTTCTCTCGCCTTTGCATACTGTTTTTGATTTATATATACCTGAGCCATAGTGATAGTATAGAAAGTTTTCGGGACATCATGTCCGGGTTTTTCCGCCTCAACGGTCTTTTTATCTTCAATGTCATGGACTTTGGCGGATTCTTTACTTTCATTCTCAGTCTTTTCATCTATTTCGGATATTTCGACATCAAGAGAATCAAGGGACAACTCTCTAACCCCGCTCATTCCGGCAATGGGTCCTTCATAGCTTAGGTTTCTCTCAACATCGTTCTTATCATCCCATGAATTAGGCTGAACTACTTCAGCCATATTGTTTTTTTTGTCATTAATATTATAGATATCATTCTCTGTCTTTGTCTCTCCTTTATCCATTTCTTGCTGCTTTTCTTGTTCCAATTTTTCTTCTATATCGCTGATTGTCGATTCAAACTCATTTCTTTTCGTAGGATTTAATATAACCAGTTCGTTGTATATTTTCAAAGCCTTTTTCAGATTTCCTTTCTTGAAGAAAAGCGATGCCAATAACTCCATTGCAGATATGTTTTCCCTATCATATCGTAATGTCTCGGTTAGTTCGAATATTGCATCATCCACCCAATTTAACTCCGCATAACATTTGGCAAGAATATAATGGGCGGTGGGATAATCGGGATGATGTTTCAAACCTTTTTTTATAACTTTTACCGCTTCCTCATATTCGTTGTTCTGCCTTAGTAAATCCCCTAATTTGGCGAACAAAATTGAAGAAGGATCTTTCTCTATCCGTTCTTTTAAATCGCTTATAAACTCCTTATCTATAATATGCACCTCCTTCTATGATTATATTTTATTATAATAAACTGTCAAGAGCAATTCGTAAAACCTCCGACAAATAATAGTTCGTGATGCCGGTATCGTGCTTTATCGTATACATATGTAAATAATAATATTACTACCATGCTTATAAATTCCGCTTGACAAAATCATACTATTTTCTTATACTCACAGAAAAGAATGGAGGAGCTATGAAAGCTAAAATATTTCTTCTTAATCTTCTGATACTAATCGCTCTCGTTGCTTTGCTTTATGTAATAGAGGCAACCCCTTACAAACAGCTTAAATCATGGAATAAACAAGCTAATGTTAAGCACAATATGTATACGCTGAAAGCTTCGGTACAGAAATTCATTTCCTATAACAATGGAAGAATCCCCATAACCGTTGAAGAAGCTACAAAATATTTGCCTGACTCAATGGTGAACCCTTATACGGGAAAACTTCTTACCCCTGATAATATTCAACTGGTAAAGTATGAAGTTCCGGGAGATTCAAAGGATAATAAATTAAATTCTACAAATGCTAAACTTAAAGGTGCTCCTGGGACACTTGCATACGGTTATTTTATCCCGTTCGGAGATTCACTTGCAACAGAATACTCCATTATCGGATTCGGTGCGGACAGCCTACCGATTTACGACATAAACGAAACAACACTTAAAAAAGAATCGATAGTGATTTTACATAACTAATTTTCGGAAAATATTTCAACGGAAAATTTATATATATCGGCTCCCTGAAGATAAGCATCTTCGGGGAGTCCTGCTTTTAAACAGACCTCTCTTAAAAATTCTTCCCTGTTCCAACCATATTCAACCGCCACCTGAGGTAAAAGTAGTCCCGAATAAAACCCCTTTCTTATATATAGACCATGTTTCCCTATTTCAAAATCATCTAAGTTTTTTAACTTCTCCATAGGAGAGAGCACTGATATCTCTATCTTTATCAATGTAAGTTCATCGCGATTAAGTGGTGGAAATCGAGGGTCTTTGAAAGCAGCCGAACGAGCTGTTTCCCAAACAGTTTCAAACAGAGGTTTGACAGCTACAATATATCCTATACATCCTCTCAACCTACCATCTAATGTAATAGTTGTGAAAGCGGCACCCTTTTCTCTCAGTTTCGGAAATTTTGTCTCCGGTTTTTCACCCTGAAAATCAAAATATGACACGATTGCTATTCTTGCAATACGCAATAATTCAGATTTTTCTTCTTCATTGAACATAATAAATTACCTGAATATTATAAAACTCGAATAGCCGACAACATATCCTCCGGTATTTTGCTTTGTTGCATCAACGGAATTTGTCAAATCCATGAGCTTTATTTTATTGTATCCTGACATTTTACAAGTAATCATATTCGATAAGATCGGACCCGGTCCGCATGCCACCGGAGTTTGGGAAAACTCCTTATCCTCTACATATCTCGATATACTATCGGTCTCCATTGTCAGTAATAAATCGGTAAACTCCTTGTCCAATTTTACACATTCCTCGTAATCGTAACCATGGTACAGATCCGAACTCGAAACAATTAATATATTTTTATCTTTACCAACCTCAAATAGGTTCATAGCCAAATTGTATATGTTATCCTGTACCTGTCTTCCCATAATAATTGGAACTATCTTAAAATCATTCCTTAAAATATACTGCAAATATGGTAATTGAACCTCGACGGAGTGTTCCTGCATATGAGGAATATCAAATGTAATATCATATTTTGCAAAATCTTTCATTGCAGTGATAAAATCCTTGTCTACAGGTAATTCTCCGAGAGGAGTTTTAAAAAAATCAAAATCACCTACAGAAAATCCGTCAAAAAAGGTATGATGACTCGGACCTATCACTACCACCGTATCATAATCGCTTTTTTCAAGTTGTTTGTAAGCTCTTGCAGCTGTATTCCCGGAGTAAAAATAACCGGCATGCGGTGCAATAATCCCTTTTATATCCTCAATTCCAAGATAATTAGCATTATCAAACATAGATTTCAGCATCTCTTTTAATTTGTTCTTATCTGCAGGATAAAAACTCCCTGCAACAGCCGGATTTCTGGTTTTAGCCATGCTAAATTTCTACTCCTTGTAGTATTGCAAATAATCTGGGATCCAGCTCAACACCGATGTGAGGAGATAACTCGGCAAGTATCGCATCCTTACTCGGTTCTTTTTTGTTTTTTCCCTTCAACTGCGTATAAATTTCATCGTATGCATTGGCAATAGCAAGAATTCTGGCGCCGATGGGAATATCGTCGCCCGTCTTTCCTTCGGGAAAACCACTGCCGTCAAAATTTTCAAACATGTAATGTATGTATTCCAATCCTTGAGATAAAAATGAAACCGGTTTGATTATCTTCTCCGTATTTTGATGAATTTTCATGATTTTTTCTCTTACTCCGTCTTTAGGAGACGTTTTAATAGACCCTACTCTACCGATATCATGAATCAACGCTGCATAGCGGATGTTTGTTATCATACTATCTTCAAGGTTAAGCTGTTTTGCTATTTTTGTTGCAATGTTACTTACCCGCTCCGCATGTTCCCTAAGAGACGGATCCTCTGTTTCGAGGATAACAAGGAATGAGTAGAGCGATTCGAGGTAATTTTTTCTTGAATTTTCAAAATATACTGCATTTTGCATCGCAAGAGCAACATTTCCGGCAATAGTTGAAAAGAGATCTTCTCCATAGTTTTTAAGTGGTTCTTCCATTTCACTTCCCACGACCAGAATTCCCAATAATCTTGTCCCCGATTTTATTGGAAGAGAAACATAATTCAACCCTCCCTCCTTTAACCGACCGATTTCTTTAATTACAGGGGGTTTTGTGATTTTATTTATCATGGGATTTTCTCTCGAATATATATCACCCTTTTTAAAATCACCTTCGGTAGATAGAGAAGCATGAACTACGAAATTATTACCGCTAAAAGTGATAATCGCAGCCCCATTAAAACCGAAAAGGTCAATTAAGAATCTAGGAATAATATTCATTAATTTTATCAAATCGAGTTGAGGTGTAATTCCTTTAACAAAAAGATTTATATTGGTGAGATCTTCAACCTTTTTCTCCAATTCTCTATCCACAAGGGCTTTTTTCTCAGCTAGCATCTCATTCGCCTTTTCCAATTGATCGTTCACATCGCTCAAATTATTTATTAGCTCTCTCTTTTCCATTGTCAAACGTCTTTTTTGATAAGCGTTTCTTAGCGTTGTAATTACCTGCTCCTGGGTAAAGGGTTTTTGAAGGTAATCGTAAGCTCCCTCCCTCAACGCTTCAATTGCAGTCTCTATTTTTGCATTACCTGTCATAATAATAACTTCTATGTCCGGATCTATTTCCTTAATCTCTTTTAAAAATTCGATTCCTGATTTACCGGGCAAATTTACATCGAGAATAACAATATCAAATTTGCTCTCTTCAATAAGATGCAATCCGTCTTCGGCTGTATGCGTAATGGCTACATCATAATCATTATCTTCGGATTTTATCAGCATTTTGCTTAGAAAATTTGCAATAGCTTTATCATCATCGACTATTAAAACATGTACACTATCTTCCATAATCTACCTTTTAAAACCAATTTGAGGTAATTCAACTATAAATTCCGTACCTTCTCCAACAACACTATTGAGCTTTATGGAACCGTTGTGAGCTATAACAATTCTTTGAACCGTAGGTAAGCCGAGCCCGGTACCTCCTCGTTTTGTAGTAAAAAAAGGTATAAATATTTTTTTCTGATTCTCTTCCGAAATACCCATCCCGTTATCTTTTACTTTAACGGTAAATACGGAGCTTTCATCATCATAAGATATGGAAATACTTACTTTTTTTCCGTCTTCTTTGCCATCAAATGCTTCCAAACTGTTTATTATTAAATTATTGAAAACCTCACCTAATAGATAGGGATCTCCGTTGTATTGCGGGATATTTTCGGATGCTTCGTATTTTACATCTATACCCTTGGCTTTAGCAGCCGGTAAGTGAATCTTTATTTTTTCTTCAATAAGGTCGACCAAATTGAATTTCTCCGGATTAATTTGCGGCATTCTTGTGAAATTAGTCATATCTTTTGCTATCCGCTCAAGTTGATTAATTTCTTTCAAAATGAGTTCTATGGATTCAATGGCATCGTTATTGTCTTTTAATATTGATTTTAAATACTCAATCCCGAATTTTATACCTGTTAAAGGATTCTTTATCTCGTGTGCCATAACAGCTGTCATTTCACCGAGTATGGCAAGATTTTCCTTTTGTTTTAATTTATCCTGCATCGTTTTGACTTTCGTAAGATCTGTCATCAACCCCACTACACCTTTAACATTATAATTTTCATCCTCAATCAAAGAAGTAGTAATCCCCAAATAAATCTTTTCTCCTTTTTTATTTTTCAATACATATTCACGTCTTTTTAGAGCTTTTTTGTTTTTTATGGATTCTATAAACGGATTTATGTTTTGCCCGTTATTAGGCATAATTTCTTCAATATTTTTCCCTAACAAACCATCCTCATTTTCAAAGCCGAGAATAACCATTGCCGGATTATTGGCACTTATAATAGTACCTTTTTCGTTAACCGTTACCATGCCGCTCGAAAGACTGTTTATAATTGTCTGGTATAAACTATCCATATAATAAATCTATCACAATTTTAATTTTTTTGCAATCATTGATTCTCCGAAATCGAATGGATGTGAATGATCGCATCCTCGTGCTGCGGATCAATTTTTATGACCTTCTTAAAGTACTCCAGAGCTTTGTCAGGGTTATTTATGCTTTCATATATAATACCAATTGTATATAACACTTCGATATTTGCGGGATCTTTCTCGAGAGCCTTATTTAAATATTGTAACGCCTCATTGTATTTTTGATTTAAGAAATAGAATTTCCCCTCTTCTATTAATTCCTTAATATCATCCATCATTTCACCTTTTTAATCTTATCAAGACCTTTAGATTTCCCCAAAATTATCATTATGTCCCCCAACAATATTTCAAAATCAGGTCCGGGAGATAGAATCATACTTTCTTTAAAAGATGTGGAACCATCATCTTTCAACTTTGGTACGTTCCTTTTAACGGCTATAACAGTAACATCGTATTTCTTCCTTAGTTCCAACTGATCCAAACGTTTACCTACAAATGATTCCGGAGCTAATAATTCAAGAATCCCATGCGACTCAGTGAGTTCTATAAGGTCGAACAATTGTGGTGAGGATAACCTCTTTGCCAATCGCTCTCCCATATCTCTTTCGGGATAAATGACCCTATCGGCACCTACTTTTATTAAAACTTTCCCCTGAACTTGAGATAATGCTTTTGAAATTATTTTTTTGACTCCCATTTCTTTTAATGTGAGTGTAATTAGAATACTTGATGATATATCTTCTCCAACGCTGACAACACCTACATCTGCGTTTTTAAGTCCCAGATCTCTCAAATTTTTTTCATCCGTAGCATCACAAGCCGCCGCTTGGAAAACAAAATCCGCTATCTCCTCGACTTTTTGAGGATCTTTATCTATTGCAATCACATTTTTATTCAATTTAGCGAGATTAATCGCTACAGACTGCCCGAAACGTCCTAATCCTATTACAACAAATCTTTCCATATTTCACCTATCCTATCATCATCTTCAATTGCGGGTACTGTATATTCCTGTTCCCCTGGTATTCCATTAGTGCGATGGCAATGGAGAAAGGCCCTATTTTCCCGAATACCATGGATAGCATAATGACAAGTTTCCCAACGATATTGAAATCCGCCGATAAACTTACATTTGCTATATGAGACGAACCTACCGATAAGCCAACCGTTCCGAATGCGGAAAGTTCCTCAAACAATAACCCCATAACATTATGAATCGCCCCTTGAGTTGCGAGTAATAAGAAATATGATAATAATACAAAGAACAATGAAACCGTAAAAATGAAAAACGCTCTGTTTACTAAACTTTCCGATACATTACGTTTCAAAATCACGATTCTCCGATCGCTCCCCACAAGAGCCCTAAGTCCCATTATAAGTAAATTAAAGGTAGTCGTTTTAATTCCTCCTCCCGTACCTCCAGGTGAGGCACCT
>QNBC01000082.1 GCA_003641665.1 candidate division TA06 bacterium | reverse complement strand
GTTCCCCCTTATGTCACCCTGAACTCGTTTCAGGGTCTCGTATACCAAAGAAAGTTTATTATATATAACAGTTTTCTGACAATCATTTTATGGTTCCAATATTATAATCGTTTTATAAAAGGTGGTAAGCATGTCTATACCACGTGCCTTAGATATAGGATGGGTAGGTCAGTTTGCGCTATAGTTTCGGCGGATAGATATGGACATGTCAACAAGAAAGAACAGGGAACTTAAACATGTTTGGAAGGAGAAATTATTTGAAAATATTTTGCTGTGCCAAAGATAAAATAATAATCATTTTGCAACCGGCGATAACTCTGCCGATGTAACGTGCTCTCGGATGAGTTCACCATAAAATTCGCTATATTTTGAATATATTTTTATTCTAAATTGTAGTATAATTTGGAATCATAAAGGAGGTCTTATGAAAACAACGGTGAAAATAGCGATTTTTGCTATTTTAGCTTTTACACTTTTCAATCTATCTGTTTTTGCGTCAAATCAAAATAAGGATATTGAGGGCAAATGGGAGGGGACATTACTCGTTTCGGGAACAAGCCTAAGAATAGTATTTAATGTGAGCAAAAATTCAACCGGTCGATATGTTGCAACTATGGATAGTCCTGATCAGGGAGCATGGGGAATAAAAGTGGATAAAACGGTTTTTGACGGAGAAAAAGTGATTTTTGAAATAAATTCCATTAACGGTAGATATGAAGGGGCATTCAAGGGAGATGAAATTGGGGGGACTTGGGAGCAAAGAACCTATTCATTCCCTCTTAGTCTTAGAAGGATGAAAAGCGGAGCAATATCGCAATCAGCCGTAAAACATCAAGAGAAATACCCTTATATCATAAAAGATGTTACATTCAAAAACAAATCTGCAGGAGTTACACTTGCCGGAACACTTACATTGCCCAAAAAGGGAGGACCTTTTCCTGCCGTTATTTTAATAACCGGTTCAGGTCCTCAAGACAGGAATGAAACAGTTTTCGGTCATAAGCCGTTTCTTGTTATAGCAGATTATCTTACGAGACGAGGTATTGCGGTTCTGCGATATGATGACAGAGGAGTGGGGAAATCAACCGGGGATTTCTCAAAATCAACAACGGAGGATTTTGCCCGAGATGTTATATGTGCCGTGAATTACTTAAAGGAGCAGAAAAATATAGATTCAAAAAAAATCGGCTTAATTGGCCATAGCGAAGGAGGGCTTATCGCACCTATGGTTGCGGTGAGAGACAGCGATATAGCGTTTATTGTTCTAATGGCTGGACCGGGGCTTACGGGAAGCGAAATACTTGATATGCAGAGCAGATTAATTCTGAAAACAAATGGTAAGAAGGAGAAAACAATCGATGAGTATGTGGCAATTAACGATAAGGTATTTGATGTGTTGAAGATGGAGAAAGACAGTTCAAAGGCATACGAGCAAATAAAAACAATATTGAGAGATTTTGTAAAGGGATTAAGCTCGGAAGAAAAGAAAGAAATCGGTGACGAGAAAAAATTTGTGAATCGACAAATTGCAGCAGTCATGAGTCCCTGGTTCAGGTATTTTGTCAATTACGACCCAAAGCCGACCCTTGAGAGGGTCAAATGCCCTGTGCTTGCTATTGGCGGGAGCAAGGATCTTCAGGTTCCGGCAAAGGCAAACTTAGATGCAATTAGAGAAGCCTTACAGGCAGGAGGGAATAAGAATTTTGAGGTGAAAGAATTTAAGGGGCTTAACCACCTTTTTCAGCATGCAAAAACGGGTTCTCCATCGGAGTATGCTAAAATTAAAGAAACAATTGCCCCCGAAGTGTTAAAGATCATAGGAGATTGGATTGTAAAACAGGTAAAATGATATTATATGGAAGAGAAATATTTCTTTATTCTATTGAGTCCTTCGCGCAGGATATCGGGTTCGACGCCGAAGGAGATGCGGATATAGTTCTCTCCTCTTTTTCCAAATCCGATTCCGGGAACTGTTATGACCTTTTCCTTTTCAAGTAGATCAAAGGCGACTTTTTCTCCCTTCCCGAGTTGAGAAACATCTACAAACAAGAATATTGCACCCTCGGGAGGATACAATTTAATATGTTTTAGCTCTTCCAGTTCCGCCAGAGCTGTTTCTCTGTTTTTACTCATAGCGGATAGGGCATAATGTTCGCAATGCTTGTTTTTTAATGCCTCAATCGCTGCGTATTGGCTGATCGACGGGGCGCATGATACGATATACATGTGAGACTTATTCAATTCTTTTGCATTTTTTTCTGAAGAAATGCTCCAGCCTATACGCCATCCTGTCATTCCGTAACTTTTTGATACGCCTGAAATCGCAACACATCTGTTCATAGGCAAAAAATCGGCAATAGATATAAATTCCCCGCAATAAATCAGATCTGAGTATACCTCATCTGATATGACAAATGTGCCTTTTTCCTTTAAGAAGTCTGCTATTTTTTCTATTTGTTCCTTCGGTATAATACGACCGGTCGGATTTGCAGGAGAATTAATTATGATCACCTTTACTTTTTCACCGTAAACCTTTTTTATGGACTCGTACTCGGTTTCGTTGGGACTCAGAGAGCTTTTATAGTAAACGATATTTGCCCCGAGCATTTTGGCAACGGATTCATATGCAGGATAACCGGGATCGGGAATAAGAACGGAATCCCCTGGCATAATAATGGAAAACATAGCGGAAAAAAGAGCTTCAGTGGAGCCGGTTGTGACTGTGACGGAATCGTACCCGATTTTTGTTTTGTGGTTTTTGTTGAATTTTTCAGCAATGAGTTTTCTTATCTCTAACATACCTCTGTTTTCGGTGTAAAATGTTTTATCTTTTGAAATTGCCGATATAGCAGCTCTTTTAACAGAATCCGGAGTTTTTAAATAAGGAATCCCAATGGATAAATCGATACAATTGGCATCTGCTTTTTCATACATTTGCCTAATGAGGGATTTTTTTATGCTTAGTGTCCGTTGAAAACTCATATCAATCGTAATATATCTTCGAGGGAGGCTTTTTTATCACTCTTCTCATCGCGGTATTTTACAATTACGGGGGTATAAATGTTTAATGATGACTCTTTTGCATATTGTGTTTTAATTTGCCTGCTCCCCTGAACAACAACAGCATTTTCAGGGATAATGAGAATACCGTTTTCATCTGTTTTTATAACTGTTTCGTTTACGATATCGTAAACGGGTGTTGATGATGTTATAATCGTACCGGAGCCGAGAATGGCATTCTGCCCGATTCTGACGCCTTCGAATATACCACAAAGCCCACCCACAAGGACATTATCTTCGATTATAACGGGTAGAGCCTGAACGGGTTCAAGAACACCGCCGATTTGAGTGCCCGCGCTTATATGACAATTCTTTCCTACTTGGGCACAACTCCCTATGAGCGTATGTGAATCGAGCATTGTTCCGGAGTCAATATATGCTCCGACATTTATGTATGATGGGGGCATTACGACCACACCGGAAGCAATAAACGATCCTTTTCTGAATGTTGTTCCTCCGGGGACAATGCGTACTCTATTCTCCACTGTAAGTTTTTTTAACGGGTAGGTATTTTTATCAAAAAATGTAAAAGCCCCTTCGCTCATCTCGGTGAATTTTCCAAGGCGAAACCCCATAAGTATCCCCTTCTTCACCCATTCGTTAACTCTCCAGACTCCGTCGTTTTTTTCAGCAGCCCTTATTTTCCCCGCATCAAGTAGGTTTATAAATTCTTCAAAAACGGCTCGTATGTCATTCATCTCTTCGTTAAATGCATCTTCATTTAGTGTCATTATTCTATTTATTTTATCAATTAAATCTTTCATTGCGATACTCCTCTGCTATATTATTAACTCAGTTTTTTAGATAAATTATATCAAAGATGTGTATTAATTACGATTATATTATTTTGTCATTTTATGTCAAGGGGGGTTACGTTGGGAATAGTAAATACAGAGCTACATTATATTTAGTAAACATACTATATAAGTACGATCTATTCCCTAAGGAAAATAATCAGACCGGCAAGTCCCTGGGAAAACAGAAGAGCAGCTGCGAGGATTGCTATGTAATTCGCTTTTGGCATGAAATAAAAAACGACAAACATGATAATGTATAATATGAATAGGGGAAAATGACCGGTCCGAATTCATAATCTAAAATTGATATATGTAGCCATATCTATATATTCTTGTCCAAGGGCTGCAAAGCTTCTATTGACACCTACAATATTATAAACTAAAATAAAAGAAAGGAGGCATTCATGATACGAGGCATAAAGGAGAAAGATAGCGAACAGCTACATTTGTTGTTCAATGAAAAACATAAAAATTTAGCATGTAAGTTTATCCATCCGGACGTCCATGAATCTAAAATAGAGACACTTGTTTACGAAGAGAACAATGAAATAGTGGGTATGATCGTTTTAACGGCGGTAAAATACTCTACCAATCCTTACGGTACTATAGAGGAACTAATCATACGTAAGTCCGAAGAGGAGCACAAATTGGGAAAAACGCTATTAAGCACGGCTATGGATTGGTTTGGGAAGAATGAGATTAAAAGGGTATTTGTCTTTGCGGAAAGAGAGGAAAGTGAACTATTCGAGGAAATGGGATTTGAAAAATCGGATATGATCATGTACTACAAAAATTTGAACAAATAATCCTTTTTTTTCTTTATAAATTGCATTTATCTTTGTAATGATAATAATTCAATAGCTAAGATACAACAGGCAATTAATTTAGTTGACATTATCCCTCTATTATGCTATTTTTTAGCGTACTTGTTTGATGTTTATTATGAATATAGATGAACTTAGACGCAAGGCTTATCAATTAAGAATCGATATTATAGAGATGATCTATAATGCCAACTCCGGTCATCCCGGTGGATCTTTATCTGCCATCGATATAATGACCGTTTTATATTATAAAATAATGAAACATAGTCCCAAAGAGCCCAATATGCCTGATAGGGACCGATTTATTTTATCGAAAGGACATGCATCTCCCGCTCTATATGCCGTATTGGCAGACATGGGTTATTTTCCCAAAGAAGAACTGAAAAATTTCAGGAAAGCGAATTCTATGCTTCAAGGGCATCCTTCATATCTGAAAACACCGGGAGTGGAAGATTCAACGGGTTCCTTAGGGCAGGGACTATCCTTTGCCTGCGGTGTTGCCATAGCCGCTAAAATCGACAGGAGGGATTACAACGTTTATTGTATGATAGGCGACGGAGAATCGGAGGAAGGGCAGATTTGGGAAGCGGCTATGAATGGGGCGAGACATAATCTCGACAATCTTTGTGTGATTCTTGATTACAATCACCTTCAAATAGACGGTAATATTTACGATATAAAGAGGCCACAACCCTTTGCCGAGAAGTGGTTATCTTTCGGATGGGATGTGATGGAAATAGACGGGCACGATTTCAATGAAATTATAGAAGCTTTCGAAACATTTAAATCGGTAAAAGGGAAACCCTCCTTGATAATCGCTCATACGATAAAGGGGAAAGGTGTTTCATTTATGGAAAATCAAGCCGATTGGCACGGGAAAGCCCCGGATAAAAAGCAGAGAGATCAAGCCGTCGAGGAGTTGAAAAGATATGTCTGAATTATATTCGCTCAGGAAGATATATGGTGAAACACTTGTAAAAATAGCGGACAAATACCCAGAAATAGTCGTTTTGGATGCTGATCTTGCAAAATCCACGAAAACGCAACTCTTTGCCCAAAAATACCCCAATCGATTTTTTGATATGGGCATAGCCGAAGCCGATATGGTGGCTACAGCCGCAGGACTTGCATCTTGTGGAAAAATCCCGTATGTTAGCTCCTTTGCAATGTTTGCGACGGGGAAATGTTGGGAACAGGTGAGAAACACGATTGCATATTCGAAATTCAATGTAAAAATCGTTGCAACACATGCCTGCTTGTCCGTGGGAGAGGACGGCGCATCACACCAGGCATGTGAAGATGTGGCTGTTATGAATGTAATACCGAACATGAATATCATTGTGCCTTCGGATGATGTGTCTACCCGTTTTTTCACGGAAGAAATAGCTAAAATAAAGGGACCTTTTTATATGAGGTTGCCGAGGAGTGAGACGGAGAGAATATATTCCGATAATAAGAAATTTGTTTTCGGGAAAGAGGAAGTGTTACGAGATGGCGGTAATGTAACGATTTTCTCAATGGGGCTTATGACGGGGATTGCCATTAAAGCTGCTGATAAACTGAGAAAAAACGGAATTAAGGTTAATGTTGTTGATATTCTTACCGTGAAACCCATAGATAAGGATACGATAATCGAGTTCTTGAAAAAATCAGGTAAAGCGGTTGTATGCGAGGAGCATGAGATAAATGGTGGTATTACTTCGATAATTTCCACTATTGCATCTATGAACTACCCCTCAAAACTGAGATCTGTATCGATTACCGATAAATTCGGACAATCGGGGGATTGGAAAGAACTCTTTTCCATATACGGCTTAACGGAGGACAATATTATAAAAAATGTGATGGAGTTGGAAAATGATTGAATTCTCGCATGTATATAAATACTACAAGAAGGATTGGGCTGCACTTGAGGATGTAAATTTTAAAATCGAAAAAGGGGAATTCGTTTTCCTTATAGGACCTTCGGGAGCGGGAAAGAGTACACTCTTAAAACTTATCTATATGGAGGAAAAGCCCACCCTCGGAGAAGTTTTTGTAGATAATTATTCCTCTTCTACCATAAAAGATAAGGAAATCCCTTTTCTAAGAAGAAAAATCGGAGTGATATTTCAGGATTTTAAGCTTCTCGATGACAGAAATGTTTACGAAAATATCGCTTTCGGACTCGAAGTTACCGGTGGGAAGCGGGGAATAATAAAAGAAAAAACTCTTGAAATCCTTCAAAAATTACATTTAGGACATCGGAGGAATGCATTTCCGTATCAGCTGTCGGGAGGAGAGAGACAGCGAGTAGCCATAGGAAGAGCGTTAATACGAGAACCGTTCATACTACTTGCCGATGAACCTACGGGAAATGTTGATCCGGAGACATCAAAGGATATCATCGCCCTTATGAAAGATATAAATGCCGAAGGGACGGCTGTGTTAATGGCAACGCACGATATGTCACTTGTAAAGGGGTCAGGGAAGAGAGTATTGAATCTCGAAGAAGGCAAGTTGAAGGGGGACATATGATTATAGCAATGCGAGAAGCAATAAGGGGAATGATTCACAATAAAATGATGGTATTTGTCACAATGAGCGTTGTGGCATTTTCTTTAATTATAATGGGGGCATTTAGTATAGCTACCGTTAACGGACTAAGATTTGTGAGTATTGCCGAATCGAAAATAAAAATCGAGGCATTTTTAGAAGATGGATTGTCCAGGGAAGATGTTAGCAGTCTGACAAATAAGATATCAAAGATCGAAGGAGTCTCCAATATCCGTTATATATCAAAGGATGAGGCGTATCAGTCGTTCAAAAGAACACTTGGGAAGGATAAGGATATGTTGGAGGCTTTAAAAGTCAATCCCCTACCTGCATCTCTTGAGATTGACATTGATCCGGCATATAAAACAATCAATCAGCTTCAGAAAATTTCATCGAAAATTGCCCTTTTTTCCGGCGTTGAAGATGTATCGTTCGGGAAAAAATGGATAGAAAAGGTTGATAAAATTATAAAGGTTCTTCTACTCGCCGATTTTATATTCGGTATCATTCTACTGATTTCTTCCGTTTTGCTTGTGACAATGACAGTCAGATTGAATGTTGAAGCGAGACGAGATCATATAGATATAATGCGATTGGTAGGTGCTACAGACAGTTTTATAAAAGTTCCTTTTATAATCGAAGGATTGTTGACATCCCTGATCAGCAGTATTGTTTCAGCGGGGGTTATATACGGGGCATTGTATCTGCTTTCCGTGAAATTCAAAGATATAAGTGGAGATATAAATACAATCACCGTTGCAATTTTTGTTCTCGGTTTACTTATAGGTATAATAGGAAGTAAAATTGCCGTTGACAAATATTTAAAGGAGAGTGTGTAATATGCCAAAATTATTTACTTTTAGAGGAGGAATTCACCCCGGAGAATTTAAATTTACCGAAAAAGAAGCTATAGAAGATTTAAAAGCTCCGGAAACGGTTTATATTCCTCTCTCGCAACATTTCGGTAAACCTGCAAAAGCGGTTGTGAAGAAGGGAGATCGTGTCTATGTCGGGACTCTTATAGGTGAACCGGACGGCGGTTTTTCCGCATCTGTCCATTCTTCCGTATCGGGCACTGTCAAGAAGATT
>QNBC01000081.1 GCA_003641665.1 candidate division TA06 bacterium | reverse complement strand
CCCCGTCAATTCCTTTGAGTTTCAACCTTGCGATCGTACTCCCCAGGCGGGATACTTAATGCGTTAGCGTCGGCACTTCCTAATGGAAACGCCTAGTATCCATCGTTTACGGCTAGGACTACCAGGGTATCTAAGCCTGTTCGCTCCCCTAGCTTTCGGAGATCAGCGTCAGTTACGTACCAGAGAACCGCCTTCGCCACTGGTGTTCCTTCCAATATCTGCGCATTCCACTGCTACACTGGAAGTTCCGTTCTCCTCTTCCGAACTCAAGATGAACAGTATTAAACGCAGGCTAAAGGTTAAGCCCTTAGTTTTCACGTTTAACTTATTCATCCGCCTACATCCCCTTTACGCCCAGTAATTCCGGACAACGCTTGCACCCCCCGTGTTACCGCGGCTGCTGGCACGGAGTTAGCCGGTGCTTTCTCTGGAAGTACCATCAAAAATAGGCCGTATTAGGACCTACTCCCATTTTCCTTCCTAACAGAGGTTTACAATCCGAAGACCTTCATCCCTCACGCGGCGTCGCTGGGTCAGGCTTGCGCCCATTGCCCAATTTTCTAGCCTGCTGCCTCCCGTAGGAGTCTGGACCGTGTCTCAGTTCCAGTGTGGCCGTTCACCCTCTCAGGCCGGCTACCCGTCATCGCCTTGGTAAGCCTTTACCTCACCAACTAGCTGATAGGACGCGAACTCATCCCAAAGCGATAGCTTGCAAGCAGAGGCCACCTTTCCTCGCAACCCTTACAGGTCGTGAGCATATGGTGTATTAGCAGACCTTTCGATCTGTTATCCGCCACTTTGGGGTAGATTATTCACGTGTTACTCACCCGTGCGCCACTAACCAAGAAAAAGTATTGCTACTAAATCTTGGTCCGTTCGACTTGCATGGCTAAGACACGCCGCCAGCGTTAGTCCTGAGCCAGGATCAAACCCTCCATAAAATAATTTTGGGTTTTTAAAGATAATTTCTTATCTGGGATTGGTAGTGCACGTTAATTTTCAAAGATCATCGTTACAGTTTTTTATGATACCAAAAAATCTCTTGGATGTCAAGGGAAAATTTGATATTTAAAAGAAACACATTTCAAAAAACGCTTGGTCATTATACCAGAAATTATCTTTTTGTCAAGCATTTTTTTGAAATTTTAATACACATTTGCTTTATATTTATTACTGTGCGCAAATGACCCCCATAGTGCGATTTACCCTCTACCTCTTTCGTAACACTTTTCCTTCTCCAATGACAATCTTGGGATAAGCCCCAAGATAAAGAGGATGCTCGTTCCAAACGAGAAGACTTGCAATTTTTCCTTTCTCAATAGTACCGAGTTTATCCTCGATTCCCAATATTTTGGCATTCTTATATGTAATCAGCGATATTGCTTCATAATCCTTCATTCCGAAAATCATAAAATATTTAAGTGTATCTCTCAGAGTAACCGTGTGAATTACAGGGTGATCGCTCATAAGCCCGAAAAATGCTTTTGATTTCATCAATATTTGCGTATTTTGATAATATGCATGCTTTAATTCGACCTTGTAGCCAACAGAACCCAAAGGTCCGTATACAACGGGAATATTCTGTTTACCAAGTTTGTCAAAAGTGTCTTTGCAATATACATCTCCCGTATGATCCGCTGTGGCTTTAAGATTGTACTTCTTTACCAATTCTATAAGATAAAGCACATCATCATCTCGATGAACATGAACTTTGGCAACCTTTTTCCCGGAAAGTAATTCGAGTACTGCAATTTCTTCACCTGAAAACTCCAATTTGTACTCCTCGTTAATCAAATCAATTTCCTTTTTGTATTCGGTTTTGGATAGTTTTTTATCTTTCTTTTTTTGTTCCAATTCAATTTCCTTTTTTTTCTTCTCTAATTCCGCCTTTTTCTTTTTCGTAATTACATCATCGAAATATTTCTCGAGAAGGGCATACACTCCCATCCTCGTATTGGGACGTTCCCCCTTCCAATCGGTTGTAGAACGAGGGTTATATCCGAGAGCCATCTTATATCCGTAATCCTTTATCACCGCTTCATCTCTATATTTTGCAAAATTCCTTATCACCTTGGCCTTCCCTCCGAGCACATTTCCGCTTCCCGGAACAACACAGCAGTAAAGAACGCCGAAATCCACAGCATCTTTAAAAGCTCTGTCATCAAAATAGATACTGTTTATCGGATCATTCATTGGGAGAATTTGGCTAAGGGTATCATTGGTTTCCGATTCCTGATAAGGTTCCCCTTCCCTATCCATACCTATATGAGCATGAGCATCAATTATTGCCGGAGTTACATAGCCCTCATAATCACTTTTTAATTTTTTTTTCATTACATCAATTATTTTACCATCTTCAACTACAACTGTCATATTCTCTTTTTTACCCTTCCCGTCGAATAATGTTTTTGCACTTATCACTATTTGCCTTTTCATATTTACCCTCCAATTATTTTTTTTCATTTTACATTATTTATCGTTTTTTTCAACCCATTATTTAATTTACAAGCAAACATTGACATTAAACACATTACGATATATATTTATACCCAAAGGAGGTATCATGGAACAGAAGAAGATAAATATAAAATTGGAAAAGGAACAGGCAGAGGGAATATACTCCAATATTGTTATAGTTTCCCATTCTCCATCGGAATTCATAATGGATTTTGCAAGAATAATGCCCGGAGTTAATGAGGCAAAGGTTTACTCTCGAATTGTTATGACCCCACAGAACGCAAAGATGTTTCTAAAAACGATGGAAGATAATATAAAAAGATATGAAAAACAATTCGGAGAAATTAAAGTTTTAAACAACAGGGAACAAAATATAGGATTTACACCTTAATCTTAATCTTGTACTTTATCAACCAATAAAGGAATAATCCCAATCCACCTGCCGAAATAAGCTCTCCGATAAAAATGGTGAACACAAGGAAAAGATACGGTGTGTGTATAAGAAAAGTCAAATATGCACTAACACCGAGGCTATTTAAGATAATGGGAGAAATGGGTGCAAGAATCGGGGATATCTTTTTCCCTATATAATAGGATAAAATCGCGGCAATGAGTGTTATGAAACTGCCTAAAAATATATCCCATGGACCAAAACCGCCGGCAATATTCGCAATCATACAGCCAATAAAAAGTCCGGGAATTGCAGCGGGATCAAAAACAGGAAGAATGGTCAGCATCTCACTTATTCTCACCTGAATCGGACCATAGCTAATCGGAGCAAAGATTAGTGTAAGTGCAATATAAAGCGCGCTTATTAGAGAGGCTCTTACCAGGTACTTTACCATATAAAAATAGTATTATAAATGGCTCCCACAATTAGTGCAAGCCCTGTGGAATAAAGGGTGCCCTTAAAATCCCTCTCTTCCGGTTTACAAAAATAGTACTGCCACGCAATCTTTAAAACAATAACAATGGCTGCCCAAATATATATCTGTAAAACAAACAGTGTAAACAATACGATTCTCTCTATCTCCCCTATAATAATACCGTTCATCTTATTCTTTTCGCTTTTAAGAGCAATTTCATGTCTGTATCTGCCGCTAAAGGTTTTAACAAATACGGTACCACCTCTTGTCAGAAAGAGATAGCAAGCGGATAAGAAAATAAATTTATCAGGTAAGTGATTAATAATCTGAGTATGGTTGACAAATTTATTCAATATTTTTATATAAACAGGATTTGGAATCCAGGGTCTAAATAAATAAAATGCCAACAAAATAAATAAAAGATGCAAAAATTGATCCGATAAAAGAGCAATGGAATCACCGATACCGGATAATTTTTTTGATCTGTTGATTTTTATTTTCAGATAATCAATTAGCGAATGAGTAATAATTATAATCAATATCGCATAAATCCATTTGAAACTGAAGAAGAAGAATAATGTAAAAGCGGTGCAGGAAAAAAAGACTATTAAAATGTGATATAGATAGCCTTTGCCATATCGGTTTTTACTTTCGACTATTTTCGAAGATTGAAGAGTAAAATCTCCTATAACATGTGCGAGCAAAAGTAAAAACAAGAAAGTATATTCGGTCATATAATAATCTTATAGAATTTTATTGATTATGTCAAATGATATGTTCTCATCAAGGGTAGATAGGTTCGCCTGCACTAAGGTTCCGGCGGATGTATACAGACACATTAACCTGTAATAAGTGAAATGCTGAAAACACGTTCAATATAACCTCGCCTCTGTCACCCTGAACTCGTTTCAGGGTCTCGCATTTCCACCCCCTTTCGCCCTGAATTATGTCCTGAACTTGTTTCAGTATTATTTCAGGGTCTTAATTTCTAAAATGAATCAGCTGAAAAATATGTAGAAACAATAAAATAACATTCAAAAAAAGAATGTAAATTTGTCATTTCGGACTTTTTACACAATTTTGAAACTAAAGCGAATTATCATAATCGTCTTACCACATGCCCGTCTGCTCACCTAAAGAACCGGACTATTTCATATGCTAACATACCGAACGCATTGGATACATTTATGGAATTTTTAAACCCTCTCATGGGAATTTCGACTATCTCATCCGAGATATTCAATATTTCATCTCGGATTCCAAGAGCCTCGTTTCCCACAACGATACAGTATCCCTCTCCATAATCGTTAGCCCAAATTGTTTTACTTACGTTTGTTCGTTCAAGGGATAGTATTTTATATCCCTTATTCTTATAGTGAATAGCCGCCGAGTAACTATCTCTTATATATCTGTACTCTATATATTTTTCCGCGCCCATAGCGGTTTTCATGATTTTTTTATGGGGAGGACATGCGGTAACTCCCGTAAAACAGATCTCTTTAAAACCAAAGGCATCAACGATTCTGATAATATTTCCCACATTATAGGCACTTCTTAAATTGTCGAGAAGAACAATAATATCGAGCTTTTCCAGCCTCTCGTTTTTTCCATCATCTTTTATTTGAATCACATTATCCATTTTATTCCTTGACAACAATCGCTTTAATTCATTATTATATAAAATATGGTATAAATCAAGCGAATAATTTGCTGGAGATATAATGCAAAACATATTACTCATAGACGATGATAAGAATATTCATGATATAATCAGTGAGGGGTTACCCGATTATAAAATCTTACATGCCTATACAGGGCAAGAAGCCATCGAAACCTTGAATACAAATGAAATTGATGCTGCTATTTGTGATCTTGTCTTACCGGACCTAAGCGGCATCGACCTGATCAAGGAGATAAAACATTCGCATGAGATACCTATTATAGTTATTACCGGCTATGCGTCCATTGAAAGTGCAATCAAATCTATTAAAGCGGGAGCCGATGATTATCTTAAAAAACCCTTCTCTCTTGTTGAAGTCGATAATAAATTAAAGCGCATCTTAAAACACTACTCGGTTATAAATGAAAATATGAAACTCAAAACACTTCTATCGGGGACTCATGAAGGATTGGGTATTGTTTATGTCTCACAGAAAATGGATAATATAATGCAACTTGTTAAACGTATTGCTTCATACGACATAAACGTTCTTATTCAGGGGGAAAGTGGAGTCGGAAAGGAAGTAATTGCAAGGGCTATCCATAAACTAAGCGCAAGGAAAGACAATAAATTTGTTGCAATTAACTGTAGCGGAATTCCCGAAACACTTCTTGAGAGTGAGTTGTTCGGTTATGTCAAAGGAGCTTTTACCGGTGCTTCAGGAAACAAAAAGGGGTTAGTTGAAGTAGCAAATAACGGAACGCTTTTCCTCGACGAAATAGGAGATGCCTCTCCTGAGTTTCAGGTAAAAGTGTTGAGAATGATAGATACCGGAACTTATACTCCTATCGGAAGTACCACCACAAAGCAGGTTAATGTCCGCATTGTCAGCGCAACAAATAAGAATATAAATTCCTTAATCGAAAATGGGAAATTCAGAGAGGATCTGTACTATAGAATTAGCGGAATAACATTGAATATCCCTCCTTTAAGGGAGAGAAAAGAAGATATTCCGGTTCTTGCATCATATTACCTCAAGATTTATAGTGAAACTGACAAAAAGCTCTCCAATAATGCAATTGCCTATTTGATGAGTAGAGAATGGAAAGGAAATGTGAGAGAACTTATACACACAATCCAAAAAGCATCTATTTTATCGGGAAAAGAAATTTTGACAGCAAAAGATTTTGAATTGGGCAATGCCAATATTAGCGAAAGTAAGAAGGTTGATTTTAAAACCGCTCATGAACGCTTCGAACAGGAATATTTTTCATCCCTTTTTAGGCATTGTAACGGTAATGTCACAGAAATGGCTCGAATTTCGGGATTAACAAGGCAAAATATATACCTAAAAATAAAAAAATACGGCATCAAAATGTAAAATATATTTTACTACGTTTAAAATATTTTAGACACTTATCCCCGTATAAATATTATAATTAACACAATAGCGTAATTTACGTTATAAGCAATCTGGCACAAGAATTGCATCTTATACTCTCGGAGGTGTCAGATGAAACGAATAATAATGATAATCATAATGATAACGATGTCCGCGGGGATTATGACGGCCCAGACAAAAGGTACTAAATCCTCATCATCCTCCATTTGCGTTAAAATAATATTTCCACACAATGATTCCAAAAGAACAACAACGAATTTCGGGGTATCAAAATCCATAGACAGTAAAAGAATAGTTCAGAATATTGAAGATAACTATTTATATATAATATCTAGAAACAACAAGAAATATAAATATAAATTGAATGGAAAAATAGATTTTAACAATTTTGTGACGATAATAAACGCTATAAAAGATACGCTACCCTCCGGTGATTATATTGCCACTTGCAATATAAACAACTCTCCCGTATCATATAGGTTTAAAATTCCTTCATAATTACATTCTTACCCTGTTTAGTGATTCCAAAGTTAATATCCCTTGCATTATCTCCCTGTTTAAGAAAAATGAACATCCTTAGGTTATAAAGGGAAAGACGGTATCCTTCGGGGATTAATTTCGGAACGACAAGATACTCTCCGGGAAGAAGATTTGCAAGTGTATAATCACCGTATTCATCTGTAATGGTCCACTTTTCCCCGGCTTCCACCAGCACATTGGGGACCCCTTTTTCCCCTTTATCATAAAATCCGTTTCCATTATCATCGTAAAACACCTTTCCGCTAATGGAAGATAATTTAAAAAATGGCATATCTATTTTTAAACTACCGAATTTTGGCATTACTATATTCAATAAACTTCTCTTCGTCCCTATAAAAGCCGGCATTGAACCATACCCGAGGGATATAGTATGACTACCGCCCGGCACAAAGTATATTTTGAAATCACCGTTTTTATCACTTTTCCCCCTCAATTTCCCATCGAGGAATATACTAATTCCATCTATTCCCTCATCACCGGAATCATATATTCTGTTGCTATTTTTGTCAAAATAGACTTTCCCGATTAAAATATTGGCACTGATCTCTTCAATGTTTCCCCCCGTTACAAAAGATAGATTAAACGTTTTAATTGAATTGTTCCATGAATAACCACCTTCCAGAACCGTCCTTCCATGGCCCAAGCGACCACCGATGTAAAACTTCGAAAGAGAACTGTTAACTGTATTGAATTCGGCAGAAATTCCATAATTACTATAGTTCCAGGAAAGGAAAAAGTTGTTGTATGCTCCCTTCTCTCCAATAATCGGTGAAGGGTCATTAATATATCCCACTGAATACCTTCCGAAAATTCTCTGATAGTTTATAAAAAAAGATATTCCTACATTATTCTTGAAATAATTGTTTTTATAACAAGTATACATATCTGTCGAAATATTAAAAAAATCAAAATTGTGCACATAGTGATTTGCTAGATTGTATTCTTCAAAGGAATAATCATGATCATAAATACGACTCATATAATACCGAACGGATGTGTTTAAATAACTTCTTTTTGTTAATTTAATATTTTGATTGATGTAGTGAGAGAGTGTTAGAAAATTCTTAAAATCCCTGTTAAAATTTATCCCCCCGCTTAAATAGTAATGTGAATTTGAATGTATGTTAAAATAAACGGATAAAAAAGAGAAACCGTCGGGATAATTGTCGTATAAAAATTTATAACGCCAGGCATATATTTGGGATGCTCCACCGATTGAAAAGAAATCGTTCGAATAACCGAATTTTATACCCGTTCCCGGTGAAACATAGGGAACAGAGTCAAATGTGGGATTAAAAAAAGCGATATAATTGATATTGTAATTTTTCCCTACAAATTCTTTGTATATACCTATTTCGGTCGAAAACAACCCTTCTGTAGATAATTTATAGTATATTT
>QNBC01000080.1 GCA_003641665.1 candidate division TA06 bacterium | reverse complement strand
CTAAGAGAAAAGAAATCGTTGAAGAGTTAGAATCTATCAAAAAGGCACTTTCGGATGGATATGAATCCGGTGGAGAAATTACTTCTTACCCATCTCATGTGGCTGACATAGGAACCGATTCTTCGGAAATGGAAACACTGTCCCTGATCATTACAACGGTTTCGCAGATGCTAAATGACATTGATGAAGCGCTTGGTAAAATAACTGAAGGTACATACGGAATATGCGAAATTTGTGGAAAGGAGATAAATCCCGAACGCCTTGAGTTCATTCCTCACACAAAGTTATGTATAAAATGTAAAGAAAAAGAGGATATTTCGGTAAGAGGTATTAGGTGATTGAAAGGTGGAGAATAAGGACATTTGTTACCGTTTTTCTTTCCGCCGTAATCCTTGATCAGTTTACAAAATATTTAATCAGAACCACTTTCTATTTCGGGGAGAGCAAGAATATATTAGGTAATTTCTTAAAGTTTACTTTTGTACTTAATGAAAATGCCGCATTCGGAATCTCGGTCGGTCCGCGATGGCTTTATGTCCTTATCGTTTCAATTGCAATCATATTTATCGTCTATTACTTTTTTAAAAATATCAACAGAGCAAACGCTACTGAAGTTGTGGCGGGAACACTGATAATTGCCGGTGCAATTTCCAACATGATTGATAGACTTACAATAAAATATGTTGTGGATTTTATTAATTTCGGTATCGGGGTTCACAGGTATCCTTATTTTAATATAGCCGATTCGTGTGTTGTTGTAGGTACAATACTTTTATTCTGGTCTTTCTCCTTCATGAGAAGGCATGAGAAGTAGTACATTATTTTTTTTAATTTTATTTATTTTTACTTTCTCTGTTTATGCAGAGGAGGGGGATATTAAATTTTCTTCCAATTCGCTTAAATTCTTTACTGATAAAAATATGGTCATTCTGGATGACAATGTAGTTGTTAGTGTAAATAAATTGGAGATCAGAGGAGATTCTCTAATATTTTATTCCGACAGTAACATTGCAAAAGCTTATGAAAATGTAAACATTAAATCAAAACATCAAAATGTAGATTGCGATAGCGTTTATTACAATATTAAATCGAAAAAAGGTGTAATATTCGGTGGAATTTCTCATGTACCTCAGGGGCTTTTCAGAGGAGAGATAGTAACCCAGGATAGTAACCGTGTTTTAAAGATATACAATGCCAAATTTACAACTTGTGATAGGGTTCCACCTCATTACTACTTTTATTCAAGCAAAATAAAAATGTACGAAGACAATTATGCCTTGGTAAAACCGCTGATAGTATATGTTCATGATATTCCTGTTTTTTTTGCTCCATTTTGGTTTTTCCCGGTAAGAGAGGAGAGACATTCGGGTTTTCTCGTTCCAAACATAGGGGCGAGTCCGAATGAAGGTAAGTTCGTTAAAAATATATCTTTTTTTTGGGCAATGAACCCATTTATGGATGCAACATTCACCGTAAATATAAGAGAATTGAGGGGGATAGAAGGGATTATTAATTATGAATATCTACTGAAACCGATTCTTAAAGGAAATGTTAATTTTTCTTATATCAATGAATTTTCAGGTAATACACGTTGGAAAATCGACATGGAACATACACAAACATTATTTGGTAACGGTAATTTGATTTTAAATGGAGATTTTTATTCGGATAATAATGTGGTTCAGGATTATAATGATACCACATTAGTTATACTTGATAAGGAGATTTATTCATATCTCTCCTTTACAAAACGATTATGGAAGATCAATACAAATTTCGTTATGGAGAATAGGAGAAACCTTGCTACTAATGAATTCAACAATAAATTCCCTTCTGTTTCGATATCGTTTCCATCGTATAATCTGTTCCCCTTTCAAAACACCTGGTATAAAGGGACATATTTTAGTTTCGGTAATAACTTTGAGAATTCATACGATACACTATCACATAAGGTTAGGAACAATACCAATGTTTCATTTTCATCGAATTTCAAACTCTTGCGGTATGTTAATTTAAGTCACAATCTGGGGAGTAATTATTTATATGCTAGAGATACAATATCATCCCAGAACGTACTTTTACGTAATAGTGTTGGATTATATACAAATATTTATGGCTTTACAAAACGACCGTTCTTCAATGTAAAAACGATTAGACATACGATAACCCCGTCATTTAATTTGGCGTATTATAATTCGTATATTAATGGTGATACGGCATATTTGGGACCTGTGGGAATCGGCTTGAAGAACACATTTGAAGCCAAATTGAATAATGGGAGTGTTGTGAGACTTCTGAATCTAAATTTTTCCTCTTCATATTCTTTTACCAACAAATTGTTTTCAGATATAAACATGGATGCTCAAACGAATTTGACAAAAGGAGTTTCTTTTAGGGTAAATACGAAATTGAATCCGTATAGTATGTCGTTTTCAAGCTATAGCTTAACAATAAACGGGGCAATCGATTTTCCGTTTTTCGACAATTCCATGCGTGTTTCGGCAATCTACAATATCGGGAATTCTCTTCAAACAACAGGAGCATATACAAATGCCATTGATTTCCATGTTAGCGGAAAAATAACAGACGGGTGGAGTATGGATTATTCCGGAAGAGTCGATTTAAATGCGAGAAATGTTGTAAACCAGCAGATTTCTCTTATAAGGGATCTCCATTGCTGGGAATTGTCCATAAATTATCAGACATTTGCAACGGATTACAGAATAGATGCAAATTTGCACATTAAAAAATTGCCTAATGTTCAAATAGGAAAGGGATTATTTGACATTTTCGGATTATAAAACGGAAGTTTACGATGCAAGGGTTGACAAATAAATGTTTTTTGGTAATATTTCTCATTGTAAGAAGGAGTTAATATGGGAGTAGATATTGAAAAAATCAACGGAGATGTAAAAGAACAGGCAATATTCATCCAGAAAATTCGCAATGAACTCAATAAAACTGTCGTTGGACAAAAGGGAATGATCGATGCCATAATAATAGGGGCTCTATGTGACGGACACATTTTGCTGGAAGGTGTTCCGGGTCTTGCCAAGACACTAACGGTTAGTTCTTTTGCAAGGTTAATGGACGCTTCTTTCAAAAGGATTCAATTTACACCCGACTTACTCCCTGCAGATCTAATCGGGACACTTATATACAACCAGAAAAAGGGAGAATTCGAGACGAAGAAGGGCCCCATCTTTACAAATATTATACTTGCCGATGAAATTAACAGAGCACCTGCCAAAGTTCAAAGTGCACTTCTTGAAGCAATGCAAGAACGACAAGTATCCATCGGAGGAAAAACATATAAGCTGGAGGATCCGTTTCTTGTTATGGCAACGGAGAATCCCATAGAGCAGGAAGGAACATACCCTCTCCCCGAAGCCCAGGTAGACCGCTTTATGTTGAAAGCTATGGTAAGTTATCCGACAAGCGAAGAGGAAAGGGAGATAATGAAGAAAGTTGTTGGAAACGAATTTGGAAAAATAGAGAAGGTTATTTCGAAAAAAGAGCTGAAAAAGGCTAGAGAAACGGTCAGAAACATTCATGTAGATGAGAAACTTGAAAAATACATAGTGGATTTAAATTTCGCAACGAGAAGTAAAGAGACGAGCTTTGCAAACTATATAAGATATGGAGCATCCCCGAGGGCGAGTATTTACCTTTTATATGCCAGTAAAGCGATGGCATTTCTTGACGGTAGAGGTTATGTGATACCGGATGATATAAAGGAGGTTGCATATCCCGTGTTGAGACACAGAATTATCCTGAGCTACGAGGCTGAAGCGGGAAATGTAAGTTCCGACAATATCATTGAAGAAATACTCAATATGGTGGAAGTGCCATAATATGATAGATGAAAATTTAGTAAAGAAATTACACTACATTGAGATAAAATCGCGAAAACTTGTGAACGAAATGTTTGCAGGTGAATACCTCAGTGCTTTCAGAGGTCAGGGGATGGAATTTGATCAGGTTCGGGAATATTATCCTGGAGATGATGTAAGAAGTATAGATTGGAATGTTTCCGCACGTTTCAATAAACTTTATGTAAAAGAGTTCCAGGAAGAGCGTGAATTAAATCTTTTTCTCCTTGTTGATATAAGTAATTCTCAAAATTTTGGAACGGAAGAGAAAACAAAATTGGATCTTGCGACGGAATTAAGTGCTATATTCGCCTTTTCAGCTATCAAACATAACGATAAGGTGGGGTTATTGCTCTTTACAGATAAAATCGAAAAACTCATTCCTCTGGGGAAAGGAAGACGGCATGTTATGTCGATATTGAATACAATCATTACTTACAAACCACATAGTAAGGGGACTTCCTTAAAAAATGCTCTTGAGTACATAGGCAGACTTTTAACAAAAAGGGCGATTATTGTTGTAATTTCCGATTTTATTGACGGTGATTATGCCAAAGAGGTGAAACAGTTGAACAGAAAACATGATGTTATACTTTTACATGTGTATGATAAAAAAGAATATGTGCCGCCCAGAGTAGGATTTATTACAACTGAGGATCTTGAAACGGGAGAGCAATTGCTTGTGAACACAAACGATAAACGCTTTAAAGACTATTTTATTACGATGATGGATAATCTTTCCGCTGTAAAGGATGAATTTAAAAGGAGTGGAATAGACATGGTTTCAATCGATACATCGGTAAATTACATTCCTATACTTATCGGTTTCTTTAAGGAGAGGATACGAAGGCGGTAGAATGAAGAAATTAATATTGCTTATTATCTTTCCCGTTGCTATATGGGCTAAACCGGTGGTATTTTCAACATTAAGTAAAACAACATTGAATACCGGGGATACTCTGACGATGATCATTACGCTTAGAGATTCCGTTAATCGAAAATATATTTATCCTATGAATGATACATCGTTAGGGGATTTCTTACTCTTAAAAACGGAAGAAAGAAGTGACGTTGGGGAAACGAAGATTGGCTTTAAGTTGTTGTTCAAAGGGGTTGATAAAGATTCCGTTCCTCCGTTTCAAATTTATTACAGTGAAAAAGGAGAAACAGACAGCATCACTACTCCGACGGTTTATACGGGATATATGTCATTAATAGGCAAAGATACTTTAAATAAAGCGATAAAAGCGGACGAACCGCAGGTGAGCATAAAACATAACTGGTTGTTTTACATAGTAATATTCCTAATAACGGTTTCGATAGTAATATTGGTTCTATTTTTAATAAACCTGCTTAAAAAGAGATTTCGGAAAAAGACTCATATGGAAGAAAAGGAGATTGTCTCTTTAAAAGATAAAGTAAAAGAAATGCTGTCAAATTTAAAAATCCCAAATGCGACGGATAAAGATGCTGTTAAAGAGTATTACTATGGGTTGTCTTATATCCTCAGATATTTTGTGGACGGTAATTTTGGGACAAATACTACGGATATGACATCGTCGGAATTTATTAAAACGTTGAGAAAACTTAATATAGAAAAAGATGATATAAAATCAATCAAGGAAAATATAGACAGATTTGATATGATTAAGTACGCTTCGGAAACGGGAAAGAGCAAAATGGAAAAAGATATTGAATTCGTAAAGTCATTTGTAGAAAAATATTATAGAGAGGAACAAGAGGAAGAGAATGAATCACTTGGCAAGTAAGTATTTTTTATTCCTATATTTGATTTTACCAATAGTGATTTACTTTTCCGTGAAGAGGAAAAAGGCATCCGTAAATTTCCCTACGATTCGTTATATGAAGCAATCATTGCGGGAATCGAAAATTATCAAATATATTCCGTTATCGCTGAGAATTATTGCCCTTTCATTTATTGTTTTTGCACTGGCAAGACCACAACACGGAAGAACTTATCAGCAGGTTACAACAAAGGGAATAGATATTGTGCTTGTGATAGATGTTTCAGGAAGTATGGCTGCGATAGATTTGCAACCGAAAAACCGCCTTCAATCCGCCATTAACGTTGCAGATGAATTTATAAAAGATAGAGGAAATGACAGAATTGGCCTTGTTGCTTTTGCCAAGTATGCGTATATACAGTGCCCTCTAACGGCAAACCATACGATTTTGTTGGGACAGTTGCATCGTCTCCGTCTTGGCATGATAGAAGATGGAACAGCCATAGGACTCGGATTGGCATCAGCGGTTAACAGTCTAAAAAACAGTAAAGCGAAGAGTAAAGTTGTAATTCTACTTACCGACGGAAGGAATAATGCAGGAGAGGTCGATCCTATAACGGCGGGTGAAATAGCATCGGCATTAGGGATAAAGGTTTATACAATAGGAGTCGGAAGCAGAAGCGAAGTGCTGTTCCCTTATAAAGTTCCCGGATTCGGGACGAGATATATGAAAATTAAATCCGATGTTGATGAAAAAACATTGAAAAAGATAGCAGATGAAACGGGAGGAATCTACTTTAGAGCGGATAATACGGAGGCACTAAAAAATATATACAAAAAAATAGATGAAATGGAAAAAACGAAAATCATTGTCAAAAAGAGAAGTGTATACAAGGAATTGTATGCTAAATATCTAATTATAGCACTAATATTCTTGTTTTTTGAATTTTTTGTGTCAAAGTTAATTATAAACAGGATAGTGTAAATGTCATTTGGTAGCAATAACTGGATTTTCGGTATAATAGTATTTGCTTTGTCTCTTCTTATTTTTCTTATACATAAGGGATTGAGAAGAAAATTATTAAAAAAGATTATGACACCGAGTCTTTTCAGTAGAATAAACAGACAAACGGATTTTCGATTGATAGATAATGCGGTTCTTATATTTTTATCCGCAATACTCTTTATTACCGTTGCCCTTGCAAGACCTCGTTATAATAAGAATACGGAAATAGTAAAAACAAAGGGTAGCGAGATCATGGTTATGGTTGATGTATCAATGAGTATGTTGTGTGAAGATATAAAACCCAATCGCCTTGAGAGAACGAAAATTGCCATAGAGGATTTTCTCGATCTTCTTGAGGACGATGCCGTAGGATTGGGTGAATTTGCCGGGGAAGGATCTATCCTCTCTCCTCCTACCACAGATTATGACGCTTTGAAGTATTTTATCTCTTCCATAAATGTCGCTCCGTCCATGAAACCGGGTACGAATTTGGAGAAAGCGATTAATACCGCAATGAAAGGATTTTCCGATCGTGAGACGGGAAAGGCTATTGTATTGATTACCGATGGAGAGCAAACCGCAGGAGATTATAAAACAGCTTTAAGCAATGCAAAGAATAAAGGAATTAAAATATTTACAATCGGAATTGGGACAAGTAAGGGAGAACCTATTCCCATCAGGGATGAAAATGGTAATGTTGTTGATTATAAGAAAGATACAAATGGGAAAATTGTGCTATCAAAAATCGATGAAAAGGCTTTAAAAGAAATAGCCAATGAAACGGGAGGTATATATTACAATGCATCATCGGGAAATGAATTTAATATAATTGTTAATTCTCTTTCAAAATTGAAGAAGAGTTTCAATAAAGAGAAGATAAGGATTAATTACGGTGAATTATACCAGATTCCGCTAATAATCGCGTTTTTGCTGTTGTTGTTAGAGATGGTTTTACCTTTAAGGAGGAGAGAATGAAGAGAATATTATTTCTGCTCGGTTTGATTCTTCTGTTCTCGGGATTCGGAGACGGAGATGCAATTAATAACAACAGAGGGAACGGTTATTTTAATAAAGGGGATTATAAAAAAGCTGCACAGATGTATGATAAGATAAAAGATAAGAGAAATAGATTTATCGCCGAATATAACAGAGGGAATGCATTAATAAAATCGGGTGATCTTAAAACCGGATTAAACTTGTTGGCAGATGTGGCTGAAAATGGAGACACCAATATCGCTTCAAAAGCATATTACAATATGGGTAACGCATTGTTTAACGCTCAAAAATATAAGGAAGCGGTTAATATGTATGTTAATTCTCTGAAATTGAAACCGGATTTTAATAATGCAAAGTATAATCTTGAAAAAACATTGAGATTAATTAAGAAAAATAAACAAAAAAATAAAAACAATTCCCATAAGAATAAGCGGAACAAACAAAATAAAAATAAGAAAAAGCAGAATAAACAAAACGGAAATCAGAACAATAAAAGAAAAAACAAAAATCAAAGAGAAAACGCAAGCAGGCCGAAAATGTCAAAAAAGGAAGCTGAGAGAATTCTCAATGCACTGATGAGGAACAGAAAGAAAGCTAAAAAGGATTCTACAGCCTTAAAGAAATTTTTAAGCCCGAGGTATACATGGTAAACAGAGTCATAAAGCTTGTTTTTTTGTTTGTATTATTATTCGACATTTTAAGTGCAGCGAATGTCAATATATCGATTTCCTCGGAATATGATACCGTAGGAATCGAAGAACCGTTTGATATTTCAATAAAGATCAGCGGAAACACGACCG
>QNBC01000079.1 GCA_003641665.1 candidate division TA06 bacterium | reverse complement strand
AGGAAGAATGAAAGTGCTTTTTGAGGCATGGAAAGAAAAAGAGAATGCTATTGTATTCATAGACGAATTACATACGATATTGGGGGCGGGAGCGGCGGAAGGCTCTCTTGATGTGGCTAATATGATGAAACCCCCCCTTACGAGGGGAGAAATACAGATGATTGGTGCAACAACTTACGAAGAATATCGTAAGTATATAGAGAAGGATGGTGCTCTTGAGAGGAGATTTCAGTCTGTCAGCGTAGAAGAGACCACTATTGAGGAGACATATGATATATTGAAAGGATTACAATCAAAGTATGAGGAATTTCATAATGTTAAATACACGGATGAAGCTGTAATGGCTGCGGTCAAATTGTCTGCAAGATATGTTCAGAATAGATATTTGCCCGATAAAGCGATAGATGTTATCGATGAAGCGGGAGCAAGAGCGACACTTTCCTTTAAAAACGGGTTATCCCTTGGAGATATAAGGAAAATGAAAGAAAATCTGGAAGAGGTAAAACGATTGAAGGTTGATGCCGTGAACAATGGGGATTTTTTAAAAGCGGCGGAATACAGAACCAAAGAACAGGAATTAATGGATAGTTTGAGTTCCGTGAAAAGCTCGAGAACGGTTATAATAAACGAAGATGACATTAGAAGTGTAATTTCGCAATGGACGCATATTCCCGTTTCAAATATAAGTGTCAGCGAGAGATATAAACTTATAAATCTTGAAGAAGAACTAAAGAAGTATATTGTGGGACAAGATCAAGCAATAGAAGCAATAGCAAGATCGCTTCGCAGAAACTATTCGGGTCTCCGGGATCCGAGAAGACCGATTGGTTCGTTTATTTTTATGGGGCCTACCGGTGTTGGAAAAACGCAACTGGCGAGAGTACTTGCAAGAATACTTTTCGGGGACTACGATGCCATAATTAGAATAGATATGAGTGAGTATAGCGAAAAGTTTAGTGTATCGCGATTAATAGGAGCTCCTCCTGGGTATGTGGGATACGATGAGGGAGGACAACTTACTACGAAGGTAAGGAGGCGTCCCTATTCGATAGTACTTTTTGATGAAATCGAAAAAGCGGATCTTGATGTCCATAGTATTCTACTGCAGATTCTCGATGACGGAGCCATAACAGATGCTAGTGGAAAGAAGGTTAGTTTTAGAAACACCATAATAATTCTCACATCGAATCTCGGCACACAATTTCTGAAAACAGGTATGACAATGGGGTTTAAGAATGCTCAACTGGCGAGGGGTGATTTTAAAGATAAAATGGCAAAATCATTAAAGGAAAAATTTAATCCGGAATTTTTGAATAGATTCGATGAAATCGTCTATTTCAACCAGCTTGAAAAGGAATCGCTAATAAAAATCGTGGATATTTTATTTGAAGAGATGACCCAGCGACTAAATGAGACGGGAATTAATGTTATATTAAATGACGATTCGAGAGAATATCTGGCGGAGAAGGGGTTTGATCCCGTTTACGGAGCAAGATATTTGAGAAATGTCATGGAGAGAGAGATTCTCGATCCTCTTTCCGAAATGATATTAAAAAAGGATATTACCCGAGGAAACAATGTTCACATTCTGGTTAAAAACGGTAATCTGAATTTTAAAATCACGAAAAGCAAGAAAAAAGAAAAGATAAAAACTGTATAGGAGGAGAAGTTGAAAAAGATTCTTTTGATTACGGCGGTAACGCTATTTATTTCCATCAATCTTTCTGCAATGTTTATTGCGAACATAAATGTAAAAGGTAATAAAAACGCAGACGAATCCATTATTTTAACGGCTTCTCAATTACATCTCGGGGATGAACTGAACCAGGATAATCTCGACAGGGCGATAAAGAATATATACAAATTGGGATTCTTCAAGGATGTCAGCATAGATGTTGTTACAGAAGATAGCACCGAGTGTAATATTGACATTAATGTTAGCGAATATCCCATAATCAAAAAGATTGATTTTAAGGGAACGGGACCGGTGAAAAAGAAAAACTTAAAAAAGGACTACAATATTTTTGTAGGCAGTATAGCATCTGATAAAAACATCTTTCACTGGCAGAACAAGATACTCAAAAAGTATAGGGAGAGCGGTTTTTTGAATGCTACTGTCTCTATTTATCGTACGGATGTGAATAGATTGAAAAATACATGTACATTGAATATAGATATTTTGCAGAACAATAAAATTGTGTTGAGGGGTATTATTTTCGAAGGGAACAGAAATGTATCCTCTGGGAAATTAAAATCCCAAATGCAAAACAAACCAAGAGAGGGGATTTTTTTCTGGAGAGGGAAATTCGACGAAGATAAATTCCAGGAAGATAAAGATAAGATACTTGAATACTATGCAAATAACGGATATCCCTTTGCAAAAATAAAAAACGTATATAAAACCTATGATAAATCGGGTAAAAATATGTATCTCCATATTTCCCTCGACGAAGGGGATAAGATCTATTTCGGGCAGATTAAGATCGATGGGAATAAAATTTTCAAAACGGACAAATTGATTTCTCTATTGAAGTTTAAAACAGGTGCAAAATACGATAAAGAGCTCTTTGAGAAGAGTTTGCAGGATATATACGGTGTTTACGGCGATCGCGGTTACCTGTTTTTACAGATTGTTCCGGAAAAAAAGCTTGTGGGAAACAGGATGAATATCATTCTACATTTAACGGAAAATTTTCCCGCTCATTTGAGATATATAAATATAGCAGGCAATACGAAAACCCATGAGAAGGTGATAAGAAGAGAAATGACAATCTATCCCGGAGAGCTGTTGAAGCGCTCGAGGCTCATTGAAACACAAAGAAAACTTGCTCTTTTAAACTATTTTGACGACTTAAAACTCGATACGAAGGTTGTGGACGATTCGGGAGATGTGGATTTGACATTCAAGGTAAAGGAAAAAGCTACGGAAACGGTTTCAGGCGGAGTGGCGTATTCTCAGCTTGACGGAGTAACGGGGAACCTTTCATTGGCATTTAAGAACCTCCTTGGAACAGGTAGACAGGTCAGTTTACAATTCGATAAGGGGCGTACTCTGAACAACTTTCAATTGTCCTTTAATGAGCCCTGGTTGTTTGATACGAGAGCAAGTCTCGGAGCCAATATATTTTATTTGACACGAACCGTACAGTATTCTTACGACTCCATTGGTATAGACACTACTGTCGTGGATTCGACTATCGATAGTACCGTTACCGATACTACTCATAATATTGTTCCCTATGATGTTGGTGAAAAAAGAAAGGGGTTCAGTATATCTACAGGGAGATATTTTCAACGATTCAGGTATCTCTCCGGATATATTCAATATTCACTTCAGAATATCGATTATTCCTCCGAAGACACTGTGCATGTTAGCGATTATATAAAATCTCAATTGGGAAATGTTTGGAGAAGTTCGGTGTTGTTAAGCCTTCTTAGAGATTCAAGGGATGATGTTTTCAGTCCAATGAGTGGTTCAAGGACGAGGTTTACCGCTGAATTTGTTGGGGGACCGCTCGGCGGTGGAGAGCATTTTCAGAAATATTCCATTGATGCACGTTACTATCACAAACTCGCAGGGATAACAAGTATCATGTTGAGGGGGGCTTATGGTTCATGTTTCGGTTATAAGACTCCGGGAGACGTACCTGTTACGGAGAAATTTCTCATAGGTGGGGTTGGTGATATGGGTCTCAGAGGATATCAGGACAGAAGTATAGGATACGATAACGGAACAGGTTACGATTATGCGGGGAGAGCTTATTTTATAACCAATGTGGAACTCAGATTTAAAGCAACGGACCAGATTTACGCGCTTCTTTTCTACGATATGGGTAACGTTTGGAGTTCCTTTACCGACGGATTACATAAAGATTTTTGGCCTATGAAAAAAGGAGCCGGTATTGGTGTGAGATTGAATATCCCTATGCTTGGTATAATCGGATTCGATTACGGTCTCGGGTTTGATAGATTGGGCGGAGCTCAATGGGAGCCGCACATTCAAATAGGAACATCATTTTAAACAGGAGCTGCTATGAAGAGGATAATTATTATTTTGCTGATTTTATTCCCTCTTATTACCTTTGCAGAAGAGAAAATAGGATATGTTGATACCGATAGAGTTATAAATTCCTATAAAGGATTATCTGCGCTTAAATCACAGATAAATATGCAGATAAATCAATGGAAAAGAGAGCTCGGTGCAAAGAAACTGGAGATAAAGAGGTTAAAAGAGGATTTGAACAATAAAGAACTGGTAATTTCAAATGAGATGAAATTGGAAAAGGAAAAGGAAATCAAAAGAAAAGAGAGGGAGTATGCACAGTTTATTGATAGTATATGGGGAGAGGGCGGTCTTCTTGAAAAGAAAAAGAAAGAGTATTCAATGGTAATAACCGTTAAAATTGATACGATAATTAAAAGAATTGCACAAGAAGAGGGGTATACGATTATTTTCGATAAAAGCAAATCGGGTATTATTTACTCGAAAGATGTCATTGATATTACTAATGATGTTATAGACGCGTTGAATGGTGAATTTGGCAGTCAGGGGACTGCAAAGACACTTGAAATAGCAATTCCCGGTATATTTGAAACGAATAACAAGGCACAGGAAATTCAGCTCGGTTCAAGAGTGAGAGCAATCCTGAAAAATGCGCTGAACCGCATAGGTGATTATGAATTTACTAAAATTCAGGATATTTCGAACTCGCTTAACGGTATGGGTATTACAGTTAAACGTAAACTGACAGATACGGAACTGGCAACTTTAGGACGTAACCTTGGAGTCGATTATGTAATATATGGTACCTGTGAAGCCGATGTCGGTGTAATTAAAACAAACTTTAAGCTTATAAATGCCAAAACCGGCTTAGTCGTTGCAACCTCTGAAAGAAGTGTGGACAGCGATAAAAAATTGGATCAGCTTGTTAACGATATCTTAACCGATATAAAACCCAAAATGAGGTAGATAGTATGGATATTTACGAAATAATGGAGATGTTACCCCATAGGTATCCTTTCCTGCTCGTTGACAGGATACTTGAAGCGGATAAGAAGCATGTGAAGGCGTTAAAAAACGTGACAATGAACGAGCCGTTTTTTCAAGGACATTTCCCGGGCAAACCGGTTATGCCGGGGGTGTTGATAATTGAGTCTATGGCACAATCCGCCGTCGCTCTCATAGTTAATTATATCGATAATCCCAAGGATTACCTGTTTTATTTCATGAAAATCGACAAGGTTAAATTTAGAAAACCTGTTATTCCCGGTGATACGCTTATTCATGAGATAACGTTGGAGAAGGAAAGAGGCACAATGGTTGTGATAAAGGGTAAATCATATGTAAATGAAAAACTCGTTTGCGAAGGTGAATTGACTGCTATGGCAGTAAAACGAGAAGATAAATAATGCAAACAATTGGCGAAAACTTCAAGAAGGGAGATTATTGTAAAATAGGTGATAATGTACTTATAGGTGATAATGTTATTCTTGGGAACGGCATTGTAATCTATGATGATGTTATTATAGGTTCCGATGTGTTTATTGCAGATTATTCGATTATAGGTTTACCTGCTAATAGAGAAAAAGAAAATGGCGGTGGATTGATTATAGGTGACGGTGTTGAAATTTATCCTTATACACTTATTCAATTCGGTAAAGGAGATAAGAAAACAAAAATAGAATCCGAAGTAAGAATCCTTGGGCATTCAACTATTGGGTATAACAGTGAAATAAAGAGAGGAGCCATAGTGGCTACCGGAACGATAATAGGGCATGATGTAAATTTGGGAGATTCTGCAATTGTAAATGCCCGTTCATATTTGAAAACAGGTGTATCCGTGGGGAAATTGGCACATATTGCGACTATTGCAAGCATTGAATACGATGTTCTCCCTTTTTCAACCGTAAAAGGAATCCCTCCGTATGTGGAAAATGTAAATATAGCGGGTTTAAAAAAATACGGTTACAGGGAGGAGGAAATAGAGATTATTATGAGAGCATTCGAGATTGTTTTTAAAGAAGGTCTGACAGTATCTCAAGCAATAGAGAATTTGGTTTCAAAGATGGAAAAGAAAGCCGTTATAGAGGAGATTAAGGAATTTTTGGAAAAAGTAAAAAATACTGGAAGAGGTTTGGTAAAGTAGGAGAAGAGATGATCAAATTTTTTAATACTCTGTCAGGGAAAAAAGAGGTTTTCAAACCGCTCAAAGAAGGTAATGTCTCGATTTACGTTTGCGGTATGACGGTGCAAAACAGACCGCATCTGGGGCACATGAGAGCATATATTACGGCGGATCTTATTAGACGCGTGTTTGAGTACAACGGGTATACGGTCAAAATGATACAGAACTTTACAGATATAGATGATAAGGTGATAGAACGCTCCAAAGAGTTCGGTATGGACTATCGTGTGTTCGGAGAACAGTATATTAAAGAGTATATCGATTCTTCAATGAAAATGAACATACTACAACCATATTATTATCCGAGAGCTACTCAACATATCGACGAAATTATTAATCTCGTGGAGAAGTTGATAGAAAAGGGGTATGCTTATGTGGCGGAGGGGGATGTTTATTATAAAACGGAGATGTTTAAAGATTACGGCAAACTTTCGGGGAAAAAGATAGAAGATCTGAGGTCGGGAGCGAGAATTGAGATAAATCCCAAAAAGAAAAATCCTCTCGATTTTACTCTATGGAAAGGAGCGAAAGAGGGAGAACCGTATTGGTATTCTCCATGGGGGAAGGGACGCCCGGGATGGCATATCGAATGTTCTGCAATGAGTATGAAATATTTGGGCGAAACGTTTGATATTCATGCGGGTGGTACGGATTTAATATTCCCTCACCATGAAAATGAAATTGCTCAGAGCGAAGCCGCAACAGGAAAACCGTTTGCAAATTACTGGATACACAACGAAATGTTGAGGATAAAGGGCGAAAAAATGTCCAAATCACTTAGTAATTTTCTTGCGGTCAGTGATATTTTAAAGGAGATCTCTCCCAATGCTCTTAGACTGTATTACTACAGAACACATTTTAGAAGCCCTCTTGAGTACGATGAAAACAGCCTGCAAGAGGCATCTAGCAGTTTTTCAAGAATAGAGCGCTTTATATCGGAGAACGCATCGGGGAACGATTTGGACGAAGAATTGTTCGATAAGCTTATAGAGACTCTCAATGATAATTTTAATACACCAAAGACATTGGGACTTATCTTCGCTGCAATCAAAGATGCAAATAATGGAATCAAAGGAAAATCGCTGACTGCAAACACTGTTAAAAAGGCACTGAATATATTAGGCTTTGAATTGAAAGAGGAGAGAAAAAATGCAATTTCCGAGAAAGTAATAGATGGAATAGTAGCGATAAGAGATAAGATGAGAGCCGAAAAGCAATTTCAATATGCCGATATGATAAGAGAAGAGTTAAACAAGCTCAACATAGAGATATTGGATTCCAAAAACGGAACAAAATGGAGAATTAAATAGAGGAGGATAATATGATGAACAGAAAAGGGAATGCCGCTCTTATAGTGTCGTTTATTTTGGCGGCGATAATTGTTATAGGATTGGTCGTATTGCTTTCGGGACCATCCAACATTTTTCAAGGGAAGGTAAGAAACTTGCCTAATTTTTTCGGATTATCAAAAGATAATGCCATGTTAACGGCACAACAATTAGGTGTCATCGTACAATTCGATTCCACTACGGATGTAAATTTACCCTTTAATGTTGTTATTCTTCAAAAGCCATTTCCCGGGAAAGCAGTAAATAAAGGTGATATAATCTATCTGACATTAAACAAAAAGGGTAGCCAAGAATTTCCGATACCGGATTTTCGAAACATGTCTTTTGATGATGCCAAATCGGAAATTGCAAAACTTGCACTTACTTTGGGCAAAATTAAATGGCAAAAGAGCGGGACTATTTCTCCCAACTCCGTTATATCGCAAAATCCTGCACCGGGTACTGTTGTCAAGAAAGGGGAAAAGGTTAATCTCACTGTTTCCAAAAAAGTTTCATTGTTAATAGCTGTCCCCAATGTAAAGGGTAAATACTATACCGCTGCAAGGAAGATCTTGATTGATAGGGGATTCAAAGTTTTGATGCGGTATAAAACAAACATTGATTACGATTTTGATCTTGTTTTAAGTCAATATCCGCCGGCAGGTTCAAAGGTTAAAAAGGGAAGCGTTGTAACAATTTATGTAAATCATGAGCAGTAAAAAAAGAAAAAATATTTCATTACCGATATATTTTTTCATTATATTGATATCATTTTTAGCCGGATTTATTATTGTTAACTATTTGATTATGCCGGTGGTTGTCGGAAAAGGGGAAGATGTCCCTGTTCCTGCATTAATCGGCCTTGATTTAAAGGACGCACAGCGAGTTATAAAGAGCAACGGATTAATTTTTGATGTTGCGGGGTATCAATACGATACATTGTACCAGAAAGGTAAAGTTATCTTTCAGGACCCCAAACCGGATAATATTTTAAAAAAAGGGCGTAAGGTCTCCGTTATTATTTCCCTCGGTGCCAAATCATATACAATGCCCTATATTCAAGGT
>QNBC01000078.1 GCA_003641665.1 candidate division TA06 bacterium | reverse complement strand
TTATTTTTACTGCAACGTCTGTTATTGTTCCCATAACTAAAATAAAGAAATACACTATTATTAATATTCATTCCTTAATCTATAATATGTTCTTCTCCCTGCTTATTATTCTCGTTGCTTTTATAACACTCCACCCTTTTGTCTCAAGATATTTTGCCATAAAAGCAGAAAACAATGTTAATACAAACATCAAGAAGGCGAATAAACTATACCTTATCGCATACTCTTTTTCTCCCTTTGATCCACAATATGCAGCTCTATATGCAAAATACTGGGTATTAAGTTATAAAAAAACAAAGGATATGACCGACCTATTCCCGATGTTTTCTTACATGAATATTGCACTCAGGCTTGCTCCGACAAAGAACATATATCGAGATGCATTTATTAGTTACCTTACCGTCGGAGTAAAAAACATAAAGAATTATGAAACAATCGTAAAAAAACTACTGGAAGATGATATATATTTCAATCCTTACAACCCTAATTACAGATTACAGTATGCAAGATTGATTTATAAAGAAAATCCGGATTCCGCAAAGAAAGTTATTGAAAAGGCAATTGAATACGAACCGAATTTCGAAGCGGGAAAAGAATTCTTAAAAGAAAATTATGCAAAATAGAGATGATATAAAAGGCTTTTACGAAAATTTCTCTTCTGTTCTAAAGCATGATCTTATTTACAAAAACAGAAGACATATAAAACATATGATAATACTTGGCAAAATTCTTCGAGAAAGAAGCATAAATTCCGTCCTCGAAATCGGAACAGGGGTGGGAGTAATAACAGAATTTCTCTCAAAAAGGATAAAAGAGGTCAAAAGTATTGATATTAGTTCGAACAATCTGAATATTGCTAAAAAACATTTAAATAATAATGTGACCCTTATCGAAGGAGATATTCTTGATTTAGAATTAAAAGGCAATTTCGACCTCATCTTACTCCTCGATGTTTTGGAGCATATTCCGAAAGAGAAACATACATCCGTTATAAAGAAAATAAAAAGAATTATGAATCCGGAATCATTACTTGTTATATCAATTCCCAATCCTTACTTTTTGGAATTTATGAGTAATAAAGGCTTCTCACTTCAAATTGTAGACGAAAAAATATTTCCAAAGGATATCTTTAAATTATGTGAAATCAATGATATGATAATTGTGTCTTTTATGATGTTCGGTATAGATTATAAAAATCAATATGTAATGTACCAGATAGAAAACAGAACAGATGAATTCGAAAAACTAAAGAAAAGCGAAACATTAAAAGAGCGATTGATGTATAAATTGTATAATAATCAGATTGTAATATTCATAAGAAAAATAATCTGGAAATTTAGAACAAATGGGAAATTTTAAGAAAGATACATTTATTACATTCAACTCCAATATAGCTTTGCTATTTCTTTTTCTCATCTTTAGCATACTTTTAAACCGCAGTTTGGGACCTGAGCTTAAAGGGATTTATACATTCTACATGACAATTCCCTTACTCCTTAGCGCTTTTTTATCTGTTGGCTTAGAATCGGCAAATGTTTATTTTATTGGCAAAAGAAAAATCCATCCCGGTAAGCTTATATCAAATTCCCTTATCATTTACATGGCAATACTTTTAATTTTAATTATTCTTTCATTTATTTTGTTTTTTTTCAAAATATTTCCTCATATAAGCGGATATACCATTAGTAAAGTTCTGTTTTTTTTATCCTTATTTTCAACCCCATTAATTATGGAAAATAATTTTTTATCCACAATCGTTTTAGGACTACAAAAATACACTCTATACAATATTCTAAAATTGATTTCCGTTTTATTTCTTATAATTGCCGTTGCAATTTGTATTTTTATCTTTAAAAGAGTGAGCATAACAACATTTTTTATTCTTTGGATTTGTTCCGTAATAATCAGCATATCGGTATATCTTTTTGTTCTGAGAGGATATTTACATTTCGAAAAATTCGATATGGATATCTTCAAAGAGACAATTAGATATTCATTTAAAAATTATATCGCAAATTTATCTGCTTTTTTGATTTATAGAAGCGACTACTTCATCATTAGCATGTTTCTTGCCCCGAAATTTCTTGGTTTTTATTCGGTAGCTACTGTTATTTCGGAAAAAATGTGGCTTATTCCATCGTCAATAGGAACAATCCTTTATCCGCGAGTTTCCAATACGGAAAAATACCATAAGGAAACAACAATATTTTCCATGAAAATAAATTTTCTTATTATGCTATTTATAGGTACAATCTTGGGGATTATTGCAAAGCCAATTATAGAATTATTATATGGAAAGCCTTTCTTGCCTACTGCCAATATCATTTTGTATCTATTACCAGGAATAATCTTTTTATCAATAGCAAAAATGTTAACTGCGGATTTAAACGGGCAAGGACACCCGGAGTTTTCAGCCATTTATTCATTCATCGGTTTTTCATTCAATCTGCTTTTAAATTTACTGCTAATCCCGAAATACGGTATAATTGGAGCTGCTATAGCCACAAGTATAAGTTATATTTATATTTCGATAATGATTCTATTTTCATATAAAAATTTAATAAACTGCAAATGGACAGATTTTTTTATTAATAGTAATGACATTAAAAAATTATATGATATAATTAAACGATGAAAATTAAAAGCGATAAGAGAATTTTAATATGGGGAAATGATTATAATTCTGTATTCGTATTTAACGAGTTAAGAAAGATTTACCCTCACCTATCCATAGTTGATATTGATAAACCGTTCTTAACAAAATTGAAACATATATTGAAAAATGACATAAAATATGTAATTTCAGGTAAAATGGGCATACTAATTGTTATCTCCAGATTATTAGGAAAAAGAATTATTATGCATTGGGTAGGAACCGATTTAGTGGCATATAAAAAATCAGCCCCCTTAAAGAAATTCTTGTATAAAATCATTCCCACCAAACACATTTTTGTAACTTCCGAGCTTCGGGATGAGTTCTCGAAAAGCATAAAAGCACATATATTCCCCATACTAAAAAAACCGCCTTTTATAAAAACCGATTTTAAAATTCATAAGGAGATTCTAACATACATCCCGCAAAATAGAGAAGATTTCTACTATGGCGATTTTATAACGCATTATTTCAAAAACAACAAAGATTATAATTTAAATGTAATCGGTAACAATGGTATAAATCTTGCAGAATCAACCAATATCAAATACCACGGTTGGGTGGATGAAAAAACCGTACAAGAGTTAATAAATAAATGCAGCATTTACATACGATTCCTAAAGCATGACGGATTTCCGAAATTGGTAATTGATAATTTATACAATTTTAATTTTGTTATTTACAATCATAAATTTCCGCACACGATTTACTGCCAACCTACGTCTTCCCAACTTAATACCGTTTTATCAAATATTTACAGCCGACACTCATTAAAAATTGCAAACAAAAAACACCATAAATACGCTGAAATGCTTTACGAAAAATATAACATTGCAAAACTTGCGGAGGCTATACTTGAAAAATAGAAAAAATTTACTTTTCATTTCATATTATTTCCCTCCTCTCGGTGGAGGTGGTGTTCAAAGAATACTAAAATTCGTGAAATATCTTGATAAAGAAAAATATAACATACACATACTAACTGTTGATGCCAGATACATAAAATATACGAAAGATCCCTCTCTCTATAAAGATATACCGAACGAGATATCCGTCCATCATGTCTCAATTCCCGATATGAATTGGCTATTTGCAATACTCGGAAAATTGCACCTTGGTTTTATCTCACGAATATTGAAAAATTTTCTCTTTCTTCCAGACGAAAAAATTGTCTTTTTTTTATTTTCAAGAAGCCTACTGAGAAAAATCATTATGAAAAATCAAATCGATACCGTAATATTGTCTTTGCCCCCCTTCGGTTTATATAAATTCGCCCCCTATATCAAAAGAAAATATAAAATACCGATTATAACGGATATAAGAGATCTCTGGACCGACAATTTCTCGATGATATATGAGCACTTTCCCGTATTCAAATTCATTAGGGAAACAAAATATGAAAAGAGGTTAATAGAAAATTCGGATTTTATTATCACGGCAACAGAATATATAAAAAATACGCTAATGAAAAAGTACAAAATCAATAATATTGAAACGATCACGAACGGATATGATCCCGATGATTTTATCGATTACGCAAAGGGCAGAAAAACGAATAAAAACAAATTGTGCTTTGCATATATAGGATCACTCTACGGTCACCAGAATCCCGAAAATCTTTTTAAGGCAATAAAAAGGTTCAAAAATGACAAATTTACATTTGACCTTTACGGCTTCGTGGAAAAGGGAATTCTCTCACGACTCCTGTCCGATATAAAATCGGTCCGCCACTACGGTTATGTCCCACACTCCTCGTTGTTGCGGATATACGAAAAAAGCGATATTTTATTGCTTTATATAGGAGGATATGATAAAAAGAAAAGGGGAATACTAACGGGAAAGCTTTTCGAATATCTTTATACACGAAAACCCATTCTTTTTATCGGTCCCACGGACGGAGAAGCCGCTGGTATAATAAGAAAATGCAACGCCGGATTTATAGTCGAAGATAATGTGGATAGTATATACAAAACGATAATCGATATTCACAAACGATGGGAAAACGGCAAATTAAAAATGAAATTCAACAACAAAGAGATAACTAAATACAACCGGGAATTGTTAACTCGTCACCTCGAAAGGATAATTGATAAAGTATGAACAATATTCGACTTTTAATTTTTTCAGATCTCTTACCGAGTAAGCAAAATACTACTGCCGGTACATTCGTAATAAATCGAATAAGAGCATTAAAAAACAACAACATTGATGTTTTACCGGTAAAATTATCAAATGTTCTATATTCCCATCGCATTATTAATGATTATTCTTTGAATTTTTATTCGCAACCAATAAATTTCAAGACAATAAACTATATGAAGTTCAGATATAAAGGAAATTTTGAAACTGCTGCCGATAGACTTTACAAATTGTACAGGAAGTTCGATAGAAATTTACTTCATATCCACTTTGGATTTCCGGAGGGATACATCGGTTATATCTTAAAAATGAAGTACAATATACCCTATGTATTAACAGTTCACGGCTCTGACATTCACACAATTCCTTTTAAAAACGTCCATTACAGAGAAATGGTATTATATGGATTAAACCATGCCGAGCATGTTATATTTGTTAGTAATGCACTACTTGAAACTGCAAGAGGATTCGGTTTTGCAAACAGTAAATTCTCCATTATCCCCGGGGGTGTAAATTTAGAGGATTTTATTGTGCGGAAAAAACCCATTAAAAAATATAAAGTTATTACTTTTATCGGACATCTTGAAAAAATCAAAGGTGCTGATTTATTGCCGTTAATATTTCATAAAATAAATAAACACGATGGTAATGTTAAATTCAAAATAATCGGAGATGGAAAATTAAAAAAAATAGTCGTATCGCGATTAAAAGAATTAAACATCTATGATAAAACGGAAATAAAGGGAGTGTTACCACATAAAATGATTCCCAAAGAATTAAATGAATCGGATTTACTAATACTTCCCAGCAGAAACGAAGGATTTCCTTCTATAATTTTGGAATCTCTGGCTTCAGGGACTCCTGTGGTCGCATCTAGTGTTGGTGGGATTCCTAAAATAGTAAAAGACGGTATAAATGGCATTCCGGTTGAAAAGGGAAATAGTTTCGTCGATAGGTTTTCAAAATCAATAGTAAAAGCTTTGGTAAAGGAATGGAATGGCAAAAACATTAGAAATTCCGTTCTGATTTACGATTGGAAAAATGTCATAGGGCGAGAAATCAAAATTTATGAGGGAATATTAAGGAAATGAACATATTAATGATTTCCAAAATCGATTTATCCAGACCAACTGGGGAAACCGAGCACTTTCTTGGACTTGCAACAGGATTTACAAAACTCGGACATAAAGTATTACTTCTTTGTCCAAAACCGTCTTCGAGATTAAAAAACATAAACAACAAAATAAATTACATTTTTGTTTCATCTACGCAAAATCGTTTTAAATCATTCATATTCCAATTGCTCCTGTTTTTTTACCTTCCTATTCTATTTCTTAGATACAAAATCAACTTTGTTTATATCAGACAGGGACCCTTTTTATTAATACCTACACTTCTATCAAGATTTTTTGCATTCTATACTGCTACAGAAATCAACGGATTGCTCCAGGAAGATATGAAGATTCTCTATAACCCATCGGAATTAATCATGCACTTTTCGGAAATATGTGAAAAATTATCATACAAGTTTTCAAATAAGATTATTGCAGTAACACCCCAATTAAAGTACTTTATAAAACAAAAATACAGTATCCCTGACAGTAAAATATGCGTTGTTTCAAACGGTGTAAATACTGATTTTTATACAATGGAAAAAATAAGACATGAATATTTTAATGTTCTATTTATGGGAAGTAACGCTAAATGGCAAGGTTTGGATGTACTTTTAGAAACTATTGATGCTGTAAATACAAGGAAACTGCCCATAAAATTTATCATTGTAACGAACAAACAAGTATACGAGAAAAATACAGAGTGTTTTGTTAATATTGAGAGAGAAGCCGTTAAAAACCTCCTCAAAAAAATTGATATTGCTGTAGCGCCTTATAAAAAATTCCGTAATAATGCTTCCGGAATATCCCCCATTAAGGTATTCACTTACCTTTCATCTGGAATACCCGTTATCGTTTCAAACATAGGTGAAATAGGGCATGAAATAGAATCTAAAAATGCTGGTATAGTCATTGAATCGGATAACCCTGGCAAACTAAGTGAAGCCATAATTTACATGTACAGAAACAGAAAAAAAACATTGGAAGCAATGTCAGAAAATGCAAGGCTTCTGGCAGAGAAATACGATTGGAAAATTGTTGCTTCTAAAATTATCGATTTTGTGTATAATTAAAGTATGACATATTTTATCCTGATACCTGTGGTTTCTTTTTTGTTAAGTTTAATTTTCACCCCAATAAGTAAGTATTTTGCTTTGAAATTAAATATTATCGATAAACCTACAGGATTGAAAAAACATTCTAAACCGATTCCGTATCTTGGAGGCTTTGCCATATTTTTGGCATCCATTCCTATTGTTCTCACATATCTTCTGATTAACAATATCTATTCTTCCGATATAATAGGAATTCTAACAAGTATTACGATTATTTTGATTCTGGGGCTATGGGATGATATAAAAATGTTGAATCCTTACACCAAACTTATTATCCAAATTCTTGCTACAATCGTTCTTATAACAAGTGGTGTTTATATAAAAATTATTTATTTCCCATTTTGGTTAAACATAACTCTGACAATACTCTGGATTCTCGGTATTACGAATGCAATCAATTTGATAGATATTAAAGATGGTCTTGCGGGTAGTATAACATTTATCGCATCAATGACATTCTTTTTCATTGCTCTCGGAAACAATTATCAATTTATCATTATGTTATCGGGAGGTCTCGCCGGTGCAATTTTAGGTTTCTTAATTTTTAATTACCCCCCGGCTAAGATATTTATGGGAGATGCAGGTAGTGAATTTATCGGGTTTTTACTCGCAATAATATCTATTCAAATCAGTTACACAACAATAAATAAGATTGCTCTTATCTCCCCGATTTTAATACTCGGTATACCTATTTACGATACAATATTCGTAATTATTATTAGATTGCTAAATGGACAAAATCCATTACACGGTTCCCCCGATCACATCGCAATAAGATTGAATAAACTTGGTATTCCGGATAAATATGTTTTATGGATTATGATACTTGTGGAAATTATCCTATGTGAATCGGCATATATAGCAACGACTGTAAATGTCTACGGGGCAATTTTTATTTATGTTTTCATATTGATGCTTGCCCTTATTTTCGGTGTTTTTCTCTCAAAGGTCAAAGTAAAATGAAAAAAATTATTATAATCGGTGGTGGGCTTACAGGCCTTTCAGCCGCATACTTTCTTGAAAAAGAAAATATTTCCTATACGCTGATTGAAAAAGAAAATACTACGGGAGGATTATGCAAAACTTTATCCGTCAACGGATATAAATTCGATTATACCGGCCATCTTCTTCATCTTAGAAGCGAGAACATCAAAAATATTCTATTTGACGAGTTGAATCTCAAGAAACTCCTTTCCCGGCATAAACGTATGAGCAAAATACTCATTTCAAATAGATTTGTTGATTATCCGTTTCAGGCTAACATAAATCAACTTCCCGAAAAAATAAAGAACGAATGCATAGAAGGATTCAAAAGGAGGATTAGTAATATTGATGTTGTTTCATTCAAAGACTGGGTTAAAAAATATTTTGGTGACGGAATGGGGAAATATTTTTTCTATCCTTACAACGAAAAACTATGGCGGATGAAATGTGACAAACTCTCATATGAATGGACAGGCAGGTATGTTCCACAGGTATCGCTAAACGACATAGAAAATCCTCCTGACCAAATCGGTTATAACAGCTATTTTTACTATCCCCGAAATAGTGGAATCGATATACTTCCACAGACAATTGAAAACAAACTTAATTCAATTAATATGATAAAGGGAGAAAAAGTGTTATCCATTAACTACCAAAATAAAACAATAAAAACAGAAAAGGAAACAT
>QNBC01000077.1 GCA_003641665.1 candidate division TA06 bacterium | reverse complement strand
TCCGCTCCGAAATTCTTTAAATATACTCCGAGATTTATACTCTCTCCCGGATTTATCTGTCCGTTGTTGTTACCGCTTGCATCATTTATAATGCTCGATAGATACGATACATACGGACCGGAACCGGAAACTATGGGAACCGCCTTTTCGTATCTGAATTTATTGTATTTTGTTACCGTGACTATAAGAGTATCCGATGGATTGGATTGAGCAGGAATCGTTATTGAAACGGGAGCCCCTGTTCCTTCAGCTGTTCCGATAATTTCACCGTTGACGGTAAGTGCAATTAATGAACTGTCATCGGCAGATACCGTAAATGAGGTTTGCCCTATCATCAACGTAGGCGCATGCGATACGGTCAAAGATTCCGGAACCTGTGAATAAAGAGTCATAAATGCATCGCCGTGCATATGGAATAGATTATATGTTATCCCCTTATTATCAGTGTTATAAGGCCAGTTTGATGCTGCGAGATAATATTTACCCGATTCCATGGCAAAAGCCGGTCTCAAATTGTCATATCCGACAAAATTATCTTTTGTTGGATATCCGGGATCAAATTGTGGCCACATGCCGTCGTATAAACCGAAAATAAATGCATCGTTGACAAATGAGTATGAAACCTGAGTGGCTGCAACCAATCCCAATGCTCCATGTTGCATCCTGTGCAAGCCTTCTGTAAATACTTCACTTGAATAGTCAAACCTTCCTGTTAAGCAGTTGATTGACATGACAAAAGGAAGGAGCGTGTTGTTGAGGGAAGAGAAATTCGATTGTGTGAATCCGGGTTCACCCCATCCGTATTCAGCTCCGTGATCCCTGTGCTGAATGAGAAAAGCGCCGTTGTTAAATGCATTTACAACATCCGTTGCCGTTCCGTTCCACTGAATTGAGGAAGGAATCGTGTCAGGGATATAGCCGAGTCCGCTTTCACCGAAATAAGAGACCACATCGGCTGTATTCGTTGCCGATGACCATTGATCGCCACCGGAAGGAGAACCGCTGTATATAGCGTTTATTCTGATCGGATTTTTCCCAAGGCCGTATTCGAAAAAGCCGTGAATGATTTCCGATGCAAGCTGGAACCATCTTTCCGTTTGAAAACCACATGCTGTGACAGGATTGTCATAATAATTAAAATCCGTAGGCGGATTTCTTTCATAATTCAAATCTTTTTCTATCATAATTGACAGTTGTGATTCATTCTGAGCCGTAATCCGTGAGAATGTAATGTCGGGTAAGCTGTCATTTCCTACCACATCGGCGTAAATATTGTCGGAAATATATGTTCCGCTGTAGGGATGTGGTAGAGATTGAGATGTTATCCCATAACTTTTACCGGATGATTCATAATCGGATAATAATAAAACAGCAGACGGGGGAGTTGCCCAGTTGTTGTAAATACTGTCTACAAAATTCTCTATATTCGCAACAGTGTTACCTCCGAGGTCTGAAATCGTATATATTCCGGTACGAATCCCCTGCTTTTGTCTGAACAATTTTATACTGTCCGCCCAACGGACAAAGCTTGAATCGTCGGGGACGATTATTACATAATCGTATTCGTTTGCTCTATACTTTCTTTTTGTATAATCTATTTTGGGTAATTCGTTGTAATTTATGAGATTTGCTTTTAATATTTGATCCCACCAGCGGCTTCTCAATCTGTCTTCACCGAAATGTCCGTTTCCTCCTGAAAAAGTAAGTGATACCTTAATATCCTTATAAACGATAAGCTCTTTTGTTATTGGGTTATAACGGAATGGTGTAATTCCAAGTATGACTGCTTCCACACCTCTTATTTGCTTTTTATTTGATATTTTTACGATATTTTCCGGGAAAAAGGCATTTTTACCGTATATTTTTTCATTAAAAGAATAATCGAGAGGAGCATCATCCGCATCAAATGGGATTTTTGGAGCGGGAGCCAGGTCAATATTCTTATAAGTTTCCGTACTGTAAGATAAAATCTTAACGGAAACATTCGCTCCCTGTGGGATTGCAATGAACCTTCCCTCGGAAGGTAGGTTGGGAGCCCCTGCATCATTAGGCAATATCATACCCGGTATGCTCACATTTGTCATTGTTTTTCCCTTAATGTGGACAGGGGAAAAATTCAATCGTTCAATGGAGTACTCAATTTCCAATCCCGATTTGCTCGAGTAGTTGACATTAAAACCGTTTTTACCTCTGTTCTCGGGGAAAATAATAGTTTCACCGAATAAATACAGAGAAAACAACACTAGCAGCAATGAAAGCATCAATTTCTTCATACAACCTCCTTTTTGTTTAGAAAATTATTACATATTTTAGAGGCAATGTCAACATTGAAATTCAATTTTACTAAATGTAAGTTAAGGTGTGTATTGAATTTGAATATACGTATGATTGTGAATTCTGTTTATGGGTATATGAGGGAATTTATCTAATTCAAGTCCTTCTATGATATTTAGCCTTGTTTTGTTCGAGAAGTTAAACTCTAATGAAACAACAAACCTATTCTCAAGATCTCCCCAACCGCCGACATATAACGAGTCATCTATGTTTCTTTCTCTTATGCCTCTCTGGTATCCCAAGCCTAAAACGGTGTGTTTGCATATGTTTTTACTGTACCCAAGTGTCAGTCCGTACATTTTTTTCGAATAATTTGTACTATCGGGGAAATTGTAAAATTTATTAAATTTATAATAAAAAGGGAAAGAAATGTGAAAATTCCCGATATTTGTGGAATAATCAAGTGAAATTTCGACAAATGCGGTTTTTAATATATTTTCATAATGATAATTAAATGTATCTACCTGTGAACCGATATAATTCCATTCCGAGTAACAGGATATGGTAAAATTATCGAGCGGTGATATTGCCGAAAATATTCTTCCGTTATAATTCTTTTCATTATCATAACCGATAACTGTTTCCTTATACATTATTTTCTTCGTTGATTCGCGAGTATTCTTAATGTCAAAGTTCAAATAACCTAATTTTGCAATGAAATTTCCTCGCAATTCCAATTGAAAGGGGAATTCAATATAGGGATCATGCAAAGTGTCGCTATACAATCTGTTCGTAGCATAGTTATGATCAAAGTCTATCAAATTTAAAAACAATTGAAGATTTAACAATTTGCTTTTGTAAAAACCGACACCAATCCCACCATAATCATACATTTTAAAAAAATTCGGTGAAACAGAAAGAGTGAATTTCAAGAATTTCTTGTAATAATTAAAATTGAGTTCATGTGTTTCGATATGTCCGTTATAACCATCCTTCTTGTAGAAAAAGTAATCAATGTCAAATGATTCGGTAATAGGTAATTTTAGTTTCCCATCATATTCCTGATACCACCTTTCCACATCAAGACATCCCTGTGATGTTCTAAATCCGTAGTTATTCGATATATAACTTCTTACCCACTCCGTTTGATAATAAGACACATCTTTATCCATTAAATATAACGAATTCCCGTCCTCGATACGATTGATATTCACGGATTGAATCAGCATAATAGCTATGATTAAATGCATAATGTCAGTTTATTATTTATTGATAAAATTGTCAATGTGTTTTGTATCTTGACAATTGACATTTTTGTTTTATTATAAATTAAAAAGGCAATTCAATTTAGAAAGGAGGTGAGGAATAATTTGGTGCCTTTTAGTGAAAAACAATTTGTTTGGAGGTAAAAATGAGAAAAACATTTCTTCTTATCGCAGTTTTGATTATTGCTTTATTCATTGTTAATCTCGGTGCGGCACAAATAACATCAAGAGCTGTAAATATCAAAACAATCAATGTGGAAAATTCTAATATGCGTTCGGTTGTTTGGGATTTCGAAACCGGTTCTCAGGGTTGGACACATACGAACGGTCAGGCGTTCCCTGCGGGGTGGGCGGTTCAGGCATCGGATTTGCAACCAAGTTATACCCCGCCTGAAGCAGGTGATTCATCGATGTGGATAGATTCGGATGATGCAGGAAATGGTGCAACCGTTCAGGATACGGCACTATCGCCTGTCGTTGCGTCGGACCCAAATTTGACCTATTTAAAATATGCAGTCGGATTTAACGGTGGAAGCGGAAGCTATCTTAATGATCTTTATGTGGGTATAAAGACATTCAGCGGCGGAGCTTGGAATGGTCCTGTTGAACTTAAACATTATGCCAACGGAACAACATTTACTGGATGGGATTCAGTTGATGTTTCGTCGTATGCTTCATCGGATAGTATTCAGGTTTATTTTTATTTTGATGATGGTGGTACATGGGGTTATTATGCGGCTTTTGATAATGTAACATTGGTGATTCCTTTACCAATTGATGTAGGTGTTGCATCAATCGATTCTCCGGCAACATCAAATATGTTACCCGGAGAGACGTACACGCCTACGGTAACGGTGGAAAATTTCGGTACTTCTCCGGAAACGGATTTTTGGACATACTATGAAATAAGGGATAATTCAAATTCGATTGTGTATGCAGAATCCGTGCAAATAAATACTCCTGACACAATTGCTCCGGAATCGACAATGCAAATTGTTATGCCGGATAACTTTACTTCGTCAATTGGAGTATATAATATTACGGCTTATACGGTGCTTGCCGGAGATTTAGTTCCATCCAATGATACTTTAAATATGACACTTTCATGCTCATATATGGGATGGAATAATGAAGATGCAACGGGTTCTTATGCGGTTCAATGGGCTCAATCTTGTGTCGGTGGAGGTAAGCTTTGGGTCGTGGGAGGCCTTGATACGGGGTCCGTTCTAAGTTCCGAATTCAGAAGTTATGAACCGGGAGTGGGTTGGACCACTTTAACACCGATTCCAACCAGTAGTTTCGGCGGAGCCTGTGCTTTTATAAACGGTAAAATATATGTTGTCGGCGGATTTAATGCTTCATTTGCAGCGGTTAATCGTGTTGCGATATACGACACGACAACGGGTACATGGAGCACAGGAACCGTATCGCCGCCGGATACGTTAAGAGGTGGAGTCGGCGGGGCTGTCGTAAACGGAAAGATGTATATTGTAGGGGGCTCTAAATCAAGCAGTTTCCCGACCGATTGCCCTACTTTGGAATATGATCCTGCAGCAGATACGACCGGAGGAGCTCCCTGGACGATGAAAACCGCTTGTCCGAGAGGAGATTCTGGACTCATACTCGGGGCTCCTTTTATGCCGTTCAACGGGAGTCCATATGTGTTTGTCGGTGGTGATTACAGAGGGAATTCATCAACATACGGATATTATTATTATGAGCCTGATGCTGATACAACAGGAGGAACGCCATGGACTACAATTGCTCAGCCTCCTGCAGATGTAGGGGGAATGTGGCCCGCAATGGATCATGACGGCACATATTTGTATCTCTTCGGTGGAGATCCGGCGGGAGGCTGGGTAACACCATACAGTGATAAATTGTTCTACTGGGATATAAATACCGATACATGGATAGATGCGAATGCTTCCATGAGCAGCGCATATGAACCGTCGGCCTCAGGTATTATAGGAAACAAGCTCTATTCATTCGGCGGCACTATAGGTAGCGGTCCTATTGATCCTCCGCCTTTCGAATGGACATATCTTGCTACCTATCAAGGAATTGCAAATAAGAAAATCGCAAATGAGAAAAATTCATCCATATTACTGAAGAATATGCCTAACCCTATGATTGGTAAAACAAATATTGACTATCAAGTTGGAATAAACGGTAGAGTTAAACTTGCAATCTATTCATTGAGTGGAAGGGTAGTTAAGACATTAGTGGATGGAACAAAGAAAGCGGGAATATATAAAGCCGTTTGGAACGGAAGAGATGATACAGGGAACAGAGTCGTTGCAGGAATATACATTTGTAAACTTGTTAACGGCGGAAAGATGATTTCGAAGAAAATTACCGTAATAAAATAATAATTGTTACGGAAATAAACGGGAGTATTTTTATACTCCCGTTTATTCGTTAAATTCACTTATTGAGTTTATATCAAAATAAAAAATCTAAACATAAATGCTCTGATTGCGAATATGAATTAATTAATTAATCTTATAACTTATTGCATTATAATTTATTCCCCATAGAAAGTTATATAGATATATTAATCACATACAGTAGAATGATTATTATTATTATTGTATTTTTAAATCTGCAAAATGATTTCAAAAATTTTCTCGTTTTGAACTTGATTCGGTATCCCTACCTTTTTGTTATATCTAATTTATCATAATCCATGAGCTCATGAAATAATACTGAAACAAGTTCAGCACATGATTCAGGGTGACAGGGATGGAGTACGCTGAGCTTTCTTCAGATCTCGTTTATTACCGGTTACTATGTCCGTATCTATCCGCCGTGTAGTGCGGGCGGATCTATATACCCAATATGATCTTCATCCACTTGACAAATAAAAGAAAAAACAATAAATTGATTCCGGAGGTACAATATGGTAGATAGAAATAAAATTATTGAAGCGTTGTCAACTGTTTACGATCCTGAAGTTGGCATTGATATCGTAAATTTAGGGTTGGTTTATAATATCGACATTAAGGATGATGTTGTTAATGTAACGATGACATTGACTGTTCCCGGATGCCCTCTTGCAACAACAATCACTCAAGATGCGAAGAATGCAGTAAGCGCCGTTGAAGGGGTAAGAGAGGCAAATGTTAATCTTACATTCGACCCTCCGTGGAATGTTGATATGTTATCCGATGCTGCTAAAGAAAGATTAGGTTATAAATAAAAAAGGCGGCTGAGCCGCCTTTTTTATTTTATAATGACCACCTTTTTGTTCAATCGTTTTCCGTTAATGTCGAATTTTAAAAAGTATACACCGGTTCTTTTAATAGATATATTCTTTTTCCCGGAAAATTTACCGCTTTCTATTCTTCTTCCGCTTATATCTGAAATTGAATATTTTGCATTCCCGTTATAGAATAAAGAAATGCCATTTTTGATATAGTGAATTTTTACATCGGATATCTTATTGTAATTTTCATTTATACCCAGTGTCAATGTATGAAAATAGTTTGTTTGAGAGAAGTCACCTTTTGAGTTTCCGTCATAAGCATAAACTCTCCAGTAATAATCACTATTAGGAGATAAATTATTTACAACAACAGATGTTGTATCGGCACCTTCATTTATATAAGATGATTCAAAAATTGTGTCTGTTAAAAGAGAGTCACTATAAACAAAGAACTTATATGTCAGTGTGTTATTTTCCGGGTCTGTTGCATTGAGGCATTTCAGGACTACTGTTCCGTTTAAAGAGTCATTATCCGGTGAAACAGCCATCGGGGCGGTTGGCGGTAGATTGGAGGGTTCGGTAAAACCGGAAATCAAAACATCATCGAAATACCAACCATCTTCCGTAACATAAGAATCGGACGTCAGTCTGAATCGAATTGATACGGATGCCGTATCATATCCATCCAAATTATATGAAGTTTTGGTGAAGGAAGACTGATCTCCCGTAAACATACCTAAACTATTCCAATCGTCATTACCTTTTTTAATTTCCACATGACCGTAATCATAACCACTTTCTATACTGTATTTATGATAAAACGAGAGATTAAGATTTGTTATGCCGGATAAATCGAGATTATCCAAAGTTGCCGAAACATTTGCGTAGTTACTGTAATTACCACCGGGAGAATCTGTCAAACTATGAGAAGAAGAATGTGATGATGCAGTGGTTAACGCCCAAGGCGATTCGAGATTCCATCCTGTTGTTCCCGATTCAAAATCCCAGAAGTACACCGTGTCTGCATCTCCCGTAGCAAAATTATGGGAAGTCGTAATTTCAGTTCCGTTGAAATAAGTTATGAAATTGATTTTTATAACATGTCCCAGAGGGCAATCATTGGTTACATAAAAACGAAGATCATCCGTATTGGATTTTAATTCAATGGGAGCCATTGTCCCGTATGAAGCCGTGGGACTTGTTATTGCGACGTAAGGGTCATTGCTTTCGAGTTTTAATGCAACATTCGTAGCATTTCCTGAAACACCTGTGTTTCTAAGGAATGCTGTTACCGAATAGGTTTGCCCCGGAGTTACATCTCCCTTTAGATTGTTAAGAGCTATGCTTTCGGGGTAAACGTAAGGTCCCGATGCCTTTGTCATAAAGATAAGCATTGGGAAATTTTCCGCTTCTTGAGTCGCTATAGTTTCGGGATAAGGTTGATAGAAAGCTTCTCCAATTTCTCCCGTGAATGTAAATCTCCCGGCATCACCGTACCCCCAATCCATAGCGTCCCCGTTAGTATTGTATAGAATATTACCGGGTTGTCCGGGGGTATAACCGTTATAAATTACGGAATTACTCGCTATGTAGTTAAATGTTGCCGAATCGGGTGTCGGCGAGCTTGTATAACACCATGGATATAGTAATAGGTTCGAATAACTGTGATAGTTCATTATGATATTGATATTTGGATTTGAAGAGATAAAATTCATCATATTTTGAGTAATCGGTTCGCTACCCGCACTAGGACCTCTGTATGTTTCCGAGCTTGAGTCCGGACTCGAGCCGTTGTTATCGTATCCCCAATTGTATGTGTAATTCCTGTTAGGATCCACGCCATCGGCATCAGTATCGAAAACACCGTTGTTATTGTTGTCTCTTTTATTTTTTCTCCACATTCCGTCTGACGAGGAATCGGAGTTCCAAATATACCCGTCGGGATTTTCAACGGGAACAATATAAATCTCTCGATTATCTAATAACCAGTGGATCGTGGGG
>QNBC01000184.1 GCA_003641665.1 candidate division TA06 bacterium | reverse complement strand
TGTACAGAAAAGATCGATAAAATCATTAAAAATGCGGGAATGGTATTGATATCGAAGGAGTAGAATGATATTTCGAATAGAAGATTTGCATTTTGAAAAAGGGGGGAAAGAGATATTGAAGGGGGTAAATTTAGCCGTGAAGAAAAATAGTATACATACGATTATAGGTGTTAACGGTACGGGCAAAACGACACTGGCATCTTTAATAATGGGGCTTGAAGGATATATCGTGAAAAGCGGTAAAATCCTTTTTGAAGGTGAAGACATATCAAAGCTATCGATCACAGAGAGGGCAAAGAAAGGTATCACGCTTGGCTGGCAAATTCCGACGAGTTTTGAAGGGATTACGGTTAGAGAATATTTAAATATTAATAATAAAGATCTAAAACCGGAAGAGAGTTTACAACTTGTCGGATTAAACCCAACTAAATATTTACCTCGGTTAGTCAATGAAGAACTAAGCGGCGGAGAGCGAAAGCGGATAGAGTTGTCATCCATTCTTTCCATGAAACCTAAATTTGCTGTTTTAGACGAACCGGATTCCGGAATTGATATTAACTCCATACATTACATAAAGAAGGCTCTTTTAAAACTTCTGGAAATGGGGAGTACGGTATTAATTATCTCGCATAACGAATTTATAGCGGATTTCAGTGATAAGGTTTCATTATTGTGTGGAGATCAAATTATAAAGGAAGGGAAAAACAAAGAGGTAATAGATTATTTTAAAAATCATTGTATGTCTTGTGAACATGTCGGTGTTGTCGATAAGGGGGAATTATGAAAAGCTATGAGAGAGAACTTAATCAACTGATAGATTTATACAAAAAAGGCGATGTTAAGAGTATATTCGGAGACAAATTTGCCAATATAGTTATTAACGGTAGAAAAGTTATAGGTATCAATGAAATTCCCGGAATAAAAATAAAGACCAATGACATAGAGGATGGTATCCATGTTAATGTGAGCATTGGAGAAGGCGTTCATATTAATAATCCTATACACCTCTGTTTCGGTATGACTCCTGCTGAGGGGAGACAGGTAATAGACAGTGAATTTCATGTGGGGGAAGGTGCATATGCAAAATTTTTATCTCATTGTATTTTCCCCAATGCCAAACATATTGAACATGTAATGAAATCAACGGTTGTATTGGCAAAGGATGCCGGGATGGAATATAAAGAGGAACATTATCACAGTGAGAGCGGAGGTATAGTTGTTATTCCCGAACTTACGGCTTACCTTGGAGAAAACAGCAGATTAATCGAGGAGTTTAAAATGCTGAAGGGACGAGCGGGGAATATAGATATAAAGTATTTAACAGAGCAGGACAGTAATAGCAGTTGTCAGTTGCTTGCAAAAATATCGGGTAAAAAGGATGATAAAATAGTAATTGACGAAACCATTAATTTGAACGGCATTAATGCTTCCGGTATCTCTAAAAGCCGCGTAGTTCTTCTCGATGAAGCCACGGGCATTATTAACAGTCGGGTTATTGCCAAGGAAGCTTATACGAGGGGACATGTTGATTGTGAGGAGATTGTCGGAGGGGAAAAAGTGGTGGCGGAGTCTGTTCCGAGGATAAAGGTAATGCATCCGCTTGCGAAAGTTACACATGAAGCTTCAATTGGCAGGATAGATAAAACGAAACTGGAAACATTAATGGCAAGGGGGCTTGAAGAGGATAAGGCTATTGAAATGATAATAAACGGATTGATGCGTTAAGTGAAGCTGTAAATATGAAAAAATATTCTGTGGTAGGATATATAGGGAGATCCAATGTAGGACAATTGGGAGACAAGATTGTGAAGGAATATACATTGGATATCGATTTCAATATTGAAAAGACTCCCGGTTTGGATTACGATAGAATGTTATATAACAGATTGTTGGAAGAAATAAAAAAAGAATTTGAGCTACTGTCGGAAAAATATGAAAAAGTATAAAGTTACCGTAAAGAAAAATGCAGATAGGGCAATTGTTACAAGTCACGGGTTTACATCGCAGTTCGGTGCAAAAAGTGGCGATCAAAGTATCGGATTAAATGCCACGGAGGTTTTGCTCGGGGCGTTTGGGACCTGTTTGCTAACAAATATTAATGCTATTGCACGGAAAATGCATATAACAATTTTTGAACTTTCTCTCGATATTTCGTGTGTTCGCATTGAGAAACCACCTTCGATTTCGGAAATAAGTTTTAAATTGCGCATTAATTGTAATGGTACGGACAAAAAATTAGTCGGGTTGTCAATGGAGTACGGAACGGTAACCAACACATTGTTAAAAGGAACGAGAATTATAAATAAAGGAGTAGAGAGAGAGGAATAAAATTATTCTATAATTTTTATTTGCTCTTTGATGTTTTTCACGATTAAACTGTTCACGCATTTTACATAATTCAAAATGCAATGAATTTTGAGATTATAATAAATGGTGTTTCTTTCCTTCCGGGTTCCGATAATACCTGTATCACGAAGCACCTTCATATGTCTGGATATCGTTGATTTATCAAGGGG
>QNBC01000076.1 GCA_003641665.1 candidate division TA06 bacterium | reverse complement strand
TTTTTAATTCAATCTTTAATTTCAATGCGATTTTCATCATTTTTTCCTGGTATTCATTTGTGTAAAGATCATTCATTTGAGGAAATCTCTCTCCGATTTCATCCATATTGGGGCCGATTAAGGGGTTTTCTCCCGTTAAATTTATGTGATCCGTTATCATGACGATATCGCCGGTTTTGTAGTAACGATTAATACCTCCCGCTGCATTAGTTATTATTAGGGACTTTACACCGAGAAGGAATGCTGTTTGGATGGGAATTGCGATTTCTCTTGCGCTATATCCCTCATAGAGATGAAAACGCCCGTTCATAATGAGAATATTCTTTCCCTCCAATTCACCAAGAATTAGTTCCCCTTTATGTCCCTTAACCGTTGAGACGGGGAAATTCGGAATCTCACTGTATTTAACTTTCTTCTTTAGGTTAAAATGTTGAAACCTACTGCTCTGCCCGCTACCGAGGATTAAAAGAATATCCGCTTGCCTTATTCCTTTCCGGTCTTTAAGGTAATTTGCAGTCGCTTTGATTTTATCATAATTCGAGGTCATCTTCTTCCTCTTCCTTATTAAATACTTTTTCTTCAGGTTTAAAAAGATTAAGATTTTCAGTTGTATCTTTCTCTGGTGCGGGATTTACTTCTTGCCTTTTATCGGAGATTGAGTCTTCTTGTTTTTCAAAGATAGAGATTGCTTCTTCTTTCTGGTTCTTCGCCTCTTCTTCACTTTTGACTTGCTTCAATATGTTCTCCAATTGATCGAGTTGAGCTTGTAGAACGGAACGATACTGTACGATAAACATTTCTCTTTGCCTTCTTAGCCTGCTAATTTCCGTTTCGATTCTTTCCTTTTCACTTTTTGCTTCCTGGAGAATTTTTTGTGCTTCCACTTTGCTCTTCTTTACTAACAGGTCGGATTCCCGTGTTGCATTTTTTCGTACCTCTTCAGTGGTTTTTTGAGCCATTATTAATGTGTCTTGAAGACTCTTTTCCAGATTTTTGTATTCATCCAATTTAATTTCCTGAGTACTTAATCGTTCCATTAATTCGGCATTTTCTCTGGCTAAAGCTTCCATTTCTTCGGCGACCATCGAGAGGAAATTATTGACTTCGTTGGGATCATATCCTCTAAATACCTTTTTAAATTCCTGTTTTTTTATATCAAGGGGCGTTAATTTCATTATTCCTCCTTATTCATCTCTATATCAGATTTTATAATACATTTATTAAGCTTTAATGTCAATGTTAAACTTCACCAAATTACGACTGTAATAGGAATTTATTGGTGGAGGTGACGGGAGTCGAACCCGTGTCCGAAGAAATTCCACATAAGCTTCTACATGCTTAGCTCTTTCTTTAAAGTCCCCGATGTAACTCCAAAGAGCCGGATTTACATCGAGCAATGCTTCAAAGTCTTAACTTATGGTCGAAGCAAAACCATAAGAGCAACCTGCAAGGCGACGTCATTCTAAAGTCTGCAGGTGGCAACTTTAGATGACGGCTGCTAATTAAGCAGCGAGTGCGTAGTTGCTATTGGCAACTGTAATGTGCCACCTTTTTACGAGACGGTGACGACTCGGCATGCCACTTATGCTTCACTTTCCCCGTCGAAACCAAAAACACCCCCAATTCAAATGAAATATATCGAAATAAGATATATTTGTCAATATGCACCATCAATTAGACGACAACTTTATCGAAATTTTTTAACAATTCTTTTGCCCTTGAAAGATAGAACATAGCATTTGTACTTTTAAAGATGTTAATTGCTTTTGTAATTTCCCTTTTAGCAGGTTCCATTTCATTAATATGAAAATATATCTCCCCCAGTAGAAGGTGCATTCTACCCTCTTCCAATTTTTCGCCGGATTTTTTTGCTAATTCCAATCCCTGTTTTGCATATTTCGCAGAACGAATATAATTACCAATCTTGAGGTAGTAATGTGCGAAACGCCTGTTCAGTATAATTAACTCGTAAAGATATCCTATCTTTTTAAATATTTTCTTAGCCATAGTGAGATGTTGATATGCTTCTTTGAAATCACCTTTTAAGATATATATTTCTGCCAAATCACTGTGAACATCACCCGTATTCAATGTATATCCCATCTTAATGGTTAGTGCCAGGCTTTTTTGTAGATATTTTTCTGCTTTGTTATAATTCATTTTATCTCTGTAAATGGAAGCGAGGCTATCGTATGTATAGGCTATTCTCATTAAATCATTTGTCAGTTCTCCAATCTCGAGGTTCTCATTATGATATTTTTCAGAGTTATCGAAATCTCCAAGGAATCTGTAACTATGCCCAATAAATGCATTTGCCTTTGCTATATCTTGCAGACTCTCATATTTCATTGCTATTTCACGGGATCTGAAACCGTGTTCAAGCGAAATTTTATATTCGCCCAATCTGAAATAAGATACGGAGAGCAAATGGTAAACTCTTGCTTTTGTTAAGCTATCTTCTTTAAGTTGCATTAAAATTTTGGTCAAAATAGAAATAGTTTTTTTATATTTTCCCATACGTTCGTAGTTCATAGCAATACCGAGAAGTGATTTATAATAAAAATCATCGGAATTTAAGGTTGTATCTCCCGTAATTTTTTTATACCAACTCAGTGAGGTTCTGAAATTAGAATTTCTGTAATATGCATCTCCAATGTTGAGCATGGCATAGTAATAAGATTCTTTGTCATTTAGAGATTTTGAAAGTTTTATGGCTTTTTTATAGTAATCTATTGCAGTTTTTACATTATGAAGAGATAGCGCTCTATCTCCGGACTTCAACATGTAGTAAAGCGACTTATTTTTATTATTGCTCAGATCGTAGTGATAGGCAAGAGTTTCGTAGAAAAGCTCCAAACTGGAACCATATTTGCTTTCGATGATCTGAGCTATTTCGGAATGTAACAATTTTCGTGATTTTATTAAAATGCTGTTATATACTGTTTCATGAACTAAAGGGTGCAAAAAAGTGTATCTATTTTCTGATAATTTAGTTAAAAATCCGGTAAGTATCAGATCATTGAGTGAAGAGCTAAATCGGACATCACTTAAATGTGTGATTTTGTATAGTATGTTTAAATTTCCTTCATATCCTAAAACAGCGGCATATTGAAGCAATGTTTTAGAATAAGGACTCAAATTATCCACACGTGCCATGATAGACTCGTGTATTGAAAACGGAATTGAAAGGTGGTCTTTTTCGATATTCGGAGAAATTAGTATTTCTTCTATATAAAGAGGGTTGCCTTTCGTTTTTTCATAAATAGTATTGATTGTTTTAGTGTCCATCTCTCCGGAATAAAAGGCGTGAATAAACTTCTTTGTTTCCATTCTCGAGAAGGGCTTTAAATAAACGGTTATACCAGTATCAATAATACGGGTTGTCGATGTTAAAATAAATAGAGCTCTAAGATGTTTCAGTTCATTAATTAATTTGTTTAGTATCTCTAAAGATTGACTGTCGATAAAATCTGCATTTTCCAGAATGAGAATAAAAGTTGCGTTTTTCGACAACCGTTCGAGGATGCTCTTCAATGAAACATAAATCCCGTCTCTTAAAACTTTTGATTGCACATACTCTCTTGTGGAAGAGAGAGACATTAAAATTCCTATATAGTACCTCTCAAATTTATTCAATCGCTCCTTGAGTAATTTCGCTATCTCTCGTTTGTTGTAAGCTTCTTTTATTCCCAGGTTTATCTTTATAATATTAATTACACCTGAATATGGAATGAATTTTTGAGTGTTTATTCCTCTCCCGTAACGCAAAATAGCATTTTTATCAGAAACGAATTTTCTAAACTGGTCGATAAGTTTTGATTTCCCCACTCCTCTTTCTCCAATAACTGAAACAACCTCCAATTTTCCTTTTTCAGCGGCTTTATAAGCATTCATTAGTTTATTGATATACCGCTTACGTCCGATAAAGGGGATAGTACTTGCGTTAATTTTCCGTATGCCTAAAACTTCGTATATTTGTATTGGATTTGTTAGACCTTTAAAAGGTTTTGAATTTACTTTTTTAAAGTCGAAGTAATTTTTTATTGTGTTGTATGTACTTTCGCTTACATATATTTTATTTTTTTCTCCTTCTTCCTGAATGCGTTTTGCAACATTTACAGCATGTCCGATAACTGTGTATTGTCGGTTTTTTTTATGTCCTATATAACCTGCAATAACCAATCCTGTATGTATTCCGATTCTTATATTAATAGGATATTGCATTGTGGCATTGATTTCTTTTACCTTGCTCACAATTTCAACAGCCGCTAATACAGCGTTCTTTGAATCATTTGCCTTAGCTATTGGGGCTCCGAAAAGCCCCATAATACAATCTCCGATATATTTGTCTACGAATCCGCCGTGCTGCAAGATAATTTCGGTTCCCGCATTGAGAAAACGTTCAAGTAATTCGGTTACGACTTCCGGATCATGTGATTCGGAAAAAGATGTAAAATTGGCAATATCGGCAAACAGAATCGTAACGATTTTTCTCTCATTCTCTGTTTCATTATTCATACAAATATTATATCAGATATTTACATTTAATCAATCTGAAATGTGTTTTTAGGGTAACTCGGTGTAGATATATTTACCATTTTAAGGAAAAGTAAGTGAATGTGCCTTACCCCACCATGATTGTATCATTTTAAACTTATTTCGGAATCCCTCCTGTAATCATACCGGGGTTTAAGTCGGCTATTCCGAACTTGTTTCGGAATCTTATAGCCCCTGAAACAAGTTCAGGGTGACAGAGAGGACATGTTCGCCGGAACTTTTGTGCAGGCGGACCTATCTACCTCTATCTAGCACTGATAACTTGATTTTTTTTGAAAATTTGATATAATTCTACTATGAAGTGTATTAATCACCCCGATAGGGAAGCAGTTGCATTTTGCTCGAAATGCGGTAAACCGCTATGTGAAGAATGTATTGCTTATAGAGATGAAAAAGGGCATCCTTATTGTGCTCAATGTGCAATTGAAATAAAAGCCTCCTTGTATAAAGATGAAAAAGCAAAAGTTAAAGAGAGAGGAAGAGAAAAGAAAAAAAATGTAGGATTTTTGATTTTTGTGATAATTGGTATAGTTTTAATTGTAATAGCCGGATTGTTTTATTTTATTGGAGGGAGCACTTCTGACAATGTAGACGTGAAAGTTATTATGAATGATACCCTGGAAATGAAAAATATTCGTTTGTTTTACATTGGAGAAGCAATAAATACTTATTATACTAAGTTTAAGAAATATCCGGAAACACTTGAACAGCTTAAAGGGGCTTCAATCGATTCAACTATTTACGGTAGAATCGTTGACTCTTCGGTTGTCTATTCCACTGATGATAAATATGGTTTTATTCTCGAAATAAAAGCGGATTCTTCAATTTTAGGTAATATAGCTTTTGTTAAGAGTGGTCCGATTCCCGTGGATTTTATTCGGAATCGTTAAATATAAAAACTTCCCCGTATGTTCTAATTAAAATATTCCTGATTCTTAGATATATCTTGTCGGGTTGTAGAGGTTTTGGAATATAATCATCCGCACCGTCTTTAAGTATGTTTACTTCCGTTTCTGCTCCTTCCTGTGATGTCAACATCACAAAAGGTGTATTTTTTATCCCATCTTCCGTTTTTAGTATTTTTAGAAATTTTTCTCCGTCAATATCGGGCATCTGGTAATCAGAAAGTATTATATCGGGGTGAATTCCCGTTTTAATTAGATTTAAAGCATCTTTACCGTTGTAACTACAATAAACTTTGAATCCTTTACTCTCGAATAGTGCTTTTAGCATTACGACTATTGTTTTGCTATCGTCTACGATCATTATCGAAGGTTGTCTCTTTGTAGTACGAGACATATTACTTCTCTCTTTTTCTACATTATCTCCATAAGATTCTTCAAGTGCGGTTATTTCGGGTTTTGAAATGCTTCTTTTTGATTCTATTTCATTTAGTGTTTTCAATATCTTAAAGTCTACAACTTTACTGACTTCATCGATTGTTGTAATTCCCTTTATAACTTTCTCTTTTGCATCCTCTGCAAGTGTTTTCATTCCATGTTTATGAGCCAGTAGAGTCATTTCCATTTCGCTTTTTCGCATTAAAATTGATTTTTTCAACTCATCATCAATCTCAAGCACTTCACTAATCACTGTTCTACCCTTGTATCCAGTGTTCATACATTTAGAACAGCCCTTCCCCTTGTAAAGCATAACATCATTCTCTAAATTCAAAAGAGATTTTTCTTCTTCTGATATATTATAACTCGACTTACAATTATCACAGATTTTTCTGACAAGCCTTTGAGCAATAACAAGTCTTATTGTATCCGCTAAAAGATAAGGTTCTATTCCCATATCAATTAAACGGGTAATGCTTGCAACTGCCGAATTGGTATGTAGTGTACTTAAAACGAGATGTCCCGTTAAAGCGGATTCGACAGCAATTTTAGCCGTTTCTAAGTCTCTTATTTCTCCAATCATTATTACATTAGGGTCCTGTCTTAGAATGCTTCTCAGAGCGGAAGCAAAAGTTAATCCCGCCTTAGGGTTAATTTGGACCTGATTTAATCCTTTTATTTTATACTCTATCGGGTCTTCAACGGTAATTATATTCAAAGTCTGGTTATTTATGTGGTTTAATCCGGCATACAGTGTTGATGTTTTACCGCTTCCCGTTGGGCCAGTTACCAGTATTATTCCTGATGGGTAAGCAAGATATTTCTTTATGAGATTTGTATTATTTTCAGAGAAGCCGAGCTCTTCTAATCCCCTCATCACTTTACTACGATCAATAATTCTTATAACCAATTTTTCTCCATAAAGCGTTGGAAGAGTAGAAACTCTTGCAGAAATTTCTTTTTCATCTCCGTACTTTAAAGTTAATGCTCCATCCTGAGGGCTCCGCTGGATTGTTATGTCCATTCCCGCAAGAAGCTTTATTCTACTTGTCACTGCTCCGATAAGAACTTTTGGAATATGAAATACATCCTTCAAAACCCCGTCAATTCTATAACGAACGACTATGGCATTTTTCTGTGGTTCTATGTGTATATCACTTGCATCGCTTTTTATGGCATTTTCCAATATTGTATTTGTTATAACAATAGCAGGTGTAGAGGAAGCCTCTGATTTTAAATCGTAAACAGTTGAGTGAATTTCGGTAGTATCGGTTTCTTCGCTAAATGTAATATTGCTTTTTTCTATGGATTGTTGGATTGTCTCGGGAAAATAGTTGTTTATCAAAGAAGCAAGAGTGGATTCGTTCATCAGATATGGTTCCACATCTTTTCCTGTGGCGAATTCTATATTTTTTACTATATCGAGGTAAAGTGGATCCGATAGAACTATTTTTATTTTCTTTTCATTACACTCGAAAGGAATAACACCGTATCTCATAATGAATTTTCTGGGTAAAATTTTAAGACAATCTGTCGGAATCTCGGATATATCTTCGATTACAGGAATGTCATATTGCTTCGATAGAGCATTTATAAGATCATTCTCAGATATCGCCCCCATTTTTATAAGAATTTGTCCTATTAATCTATAAGATCTATTCTGTTCATTAAGTGCATTCTCGAGCGTTTGCTGATCTATTTTTCCTGTTTTAATGAGTATCTGCCCTAACTTTTCCATAAAAACATTATATAACAAAATTGCGATTATTTCAAGAAAATATATCATTTAGCGGCAGACAGGTCTGCCTGCACTAAAGTTTCGGCGGACAGGTATGGAAATATTAACTGGCGGAAAATTAGAATTGTAGAACCGAAAATATATAAATCTGAGGACGGAACAATGGGAAGTTGTTTATTTATCACTCCAAATTCATTTTGAAATATCGGAGAGGGGGAACTATGATCGGCATGAGTATTAGAGAAACTACTCAAAATAATTTTTTATAACATAAGTAATTTATTTATTCAAAGTAAAACGGGGATCCGATTTTTAAATCTTATATAATGATTGGAGTAATCCAAAACGACCGGGTAAATCTTCACTCTTTCTTTATGCGCGTATATCAGAGTATCGCTGAATAAAGGATCTGTTTCAGTATTCGGAGAAAATTGTTTTGCATCAACAAATAGAAGGAATAGAACAGCACTTTCATCACCCCTCTTTTTGGATGCAATCAAGTTTAACAGATGCTTTCTTCCTCTTAATGTGGGAGCATCGGGGAATAATGCTGTTTCTCCTTTAATCAAAGTACATCCCTTGACTTCTACCCAAATTTTTTTACCGTTTTTTACCAATAAAAAATCGATTTTGCTATCACCGTTTTTTACTTCCGCTCTTATTTCGTCGACTGCTCTAAACGGAGAAATCGAAGGATTTTTAATAATCGCTTCCGCTATACTTCGATGAAAAGAGGAGTTTACAAGTATTCTCCTTCCTCCCGAGCTTGCTGCTATCAAATCCCATTTTGTTTTTCTCTTTTCGTTTGTTGCATGCCTAACAAAGACCTTATTCCCATGGAAAAGCAACTCTTTTAATCGCCCCGGATCATGGATATGAGCGTATACAATTTTATTGTTTCTCAATTTTACCCTTCCGAGAAATCTGTTTGGCCTTTCCAGAAATATTCCCGATTCGTCAGTTTTTATCTTTAGTAGTTTTATATTATGGTTTATTGCTTTCACGGGACAATTTCTCCGTTTGGAAGCATATAATCGGAATGATATTCTCCCCGCTCTTCCATCTGATATCTTATACAATCTTTGTTTCCGATGAAGCAGTAATTATCTACCCAATATGATGGTATTTCTCCCCTTTTGAATCTTAAATAAACGGGGCAGGACGGTTGC
>QNBC01000075.1 GCA_003641665.1 candidate division TA06 bacterium | reverse complement strand
CTTTTCAGTACAATCATTCCCGAATAGAAATAAAAGGGAAATCATACACATTATCCCTCTATTTTATATTCTTATCCGCTTTACTAAAATGAGTAAACCATTATAATAGGAAAAAGGAGTGTTTTATGAAAAAGTTTATTTTTATTTTTATTCTATTTTTCTCAATTCATTCTTTCGGATCCCCAATACACTATAAAATCAATGTACACCTCAATGTTAAAGAAAAAACACTGAAAGGATACGAAACAATAACATTTAAAAATATATACAGAGAAGGACTTAATGATATGTACATCCATCTATACCCAAACGCTTTCAGACCGGGGAGCCGGATGGATAAGGAAAAACAAAAACACGGAGATTATAGCATAGCCCTGGCATCGAAGAAAAATCAGGGTTTTTTGAACATAGAGACCATAAAATCCACCAACAGTATTATAAAAACCGTAAATGAAGGAGATGAACTTCACCTGTTTTTCTCAAAACCTATGAAGTTAAACGATACAATTTCATTGAACATCAAGTTCTTCGAAAAGATTCCGAAATTTTTCATGAGAGAAGGTTATGAAAAAAATCACTTTGAGCTTACACAGTGGTATCCAAAAGTTGCAATGTACGATAAAAAGGGTTGGCATCATGAAGGATACAACGACATAGGTGAATTTTACGGGGAATTCGCCGATTACGACGTTATGATTACCCTCCCCGTAAATTTTATAACAGGAGCAACAGGTGCACTTCTCGGTCCTGACGGAGAAATAGAAAGAATGAAAAAACTGTCCAAGGAGCCACTTATAAAAAATGACTTCAAAATGGAAAAAAGCGTATATTACAAAGCAACAAATGTCACCGATTTTGCATTTGTAGCCGACCCGAATTTTGTTATGGATAACTTCAAATACAAAAACATAGATATAAAAATATTGAAAAAGCGCAAGAACCTCAAAAATTGGGATTCATCAGCGATATATGTAAAAAGGGCAATCGATTTTTACAGCGATAACGTCGGACCCTATCCGTTTAAACACCTTACCGTCATCGATGGAAACATTACGGCAGGCGGCGGAATGGAGTATCCTGAACTGATTATCATAGGAACGAGTAAACAGATAAAAAACGGTTTTTCAATAGGAAACAAATACAATAGTGTCTCGGAACGGGTGATCGCTCATGAGACGGGACATCAGTGGTTCTACGGAGCGCTCGCCACGGATGAGTACAACGAACCGTTCATGGACGAGAGCATAAACTCGTTTTTTGAAAATGAATTTATGAAAAAGTACGGCAAAAAAAAGAGAAAAAATCCCGAGTTCGCATCGGTTTATAACAACCTTATGATTGCAGCGGTTCCTTATTATGCGAATATCTACTATCCGATGAACGTCTCGTGCTCTCGCTTTAATAACGATAATGCGGACAACATACAGTACGGTGCCGCCATTTACAGCGAAGGTGCCATTATCATGCGAGAGATAAGAAGCATTATGGGACAGAAAGAATTCAACAATTTCATACATGAATACTATAAAAGATATAAATTTTCGCATCCTCACATCGATGATTTTATAAGGTTATCATATCAATTCACAGATAAAAAAAACGCCGATTACATTAAATCTCTTTTTGACACTCCCGTGAAACAGGATATCTCTTTCGCCGGTATAAAACGGACTTCCGATTCAATTACGGTATCTTTACATAAAAACGACTATTATCCTGCAGTTCCCGTAACTTTTATATACGATGATACCACTATTACGGTTTATTCTCCTGCAGGAACAGGGGACATAACCGTTTCCGTCCGGCGAAGAAAGGGGTTAAAGAACATTATTGTAAACAGAGACGAGGATATTTTCGAAGTTAACAGATTTAACAATTATTGGAAAAACAGGCCCGATTTTAATTTACTTGCATCTCTCCCGAGCTTTGATCATTATCAACTGTTTTTAGGTCCTTATGCCTGGTACGATTCGAGAAACGGCATCATAACGGGAATTTGGCTTGAAGGCAGGGAATTTATCAATTACGATTTCTTACAAGGACGGAATCAATGGCATCTCGGTTTTAACTGGCAATTCGGCAACATGCACCCCGAGTATATTTTTGCTTACTCAACCCCTATTGTTAGAAGCAAAAATTACTTAAAATTCATATACAACATAGATCTTTACGATTATATTTACACTTCTCAGATTGCCTTGGAAAAGAAATTTGCCGGTAATTTCAATATTAATCTCCTTGCAAAACAATATCTCATCGGAAAGGCTATCCTCACATACAAGGATGTTAGTAAAGTCGATTCCAACTATATAGATCCACTTGATTATCAGGCAGGCAAAATGTCCACATTGCAACTTATACTGAAGGGAAAAAACAAATACAAGTACATGGATGTTCAATTCGAAAACAATGTACAACTTGGGAAAAAGGGACTTCTTTCCGATTTCGATATTTTAAGAGGTTGGACGACCGTAAATATGCAGTTCGGCGGATTAAGAAAATTTATCGGATTGGATATCTTTGCCGGAGCGGGAAACGCGGATCTACCGATAAATTACAGATATGACATGGCGGTGGATATGCTTTCCGCAGGTTTTGACGGCAAGCATGTAAAAGCTTATTCGGGAGTGTCCGGTAAATTCTCACTACTACTGCCTTTTATTGATCCATATATAGCCACCGGTTATATGATAGCTCCATCATCAAAGAGCGGGTTATACTATACTGCAGGAATAAAATTAGATTTTAAAGCATTAACCGTTGATATTCCGCTTTTTTACAAATCTCCGGAAATGACCGGAGTTGCACACAGAATCGTCTTCATATTTGATGCAGCGGGGATAAGAGTCGGTAGCATTTCTCTATGAAAATCTTATATCTTTTTGATTCCTTCAAAAATTCTCTCCGCTCCCATGAGTTGGGGGAATTGGCAACCAAAATATCAATGGAATTCGACCATAAGAATGATTATTCGTATCTCCCCGTAGGTGACGGTGGTGAGGGAAGTTTGCATGTAATAGAGACTTATATTGACGGGCATAAAGTCAACTTGAAATCTGTTTCCGCCGATGGTTACCCCATTGATACGTATTATATAATGAAGGATAAGACAGCATTTATCGAAGTTGCAATGACTTCGGGAATGGAAAAGCTAAAGAACAAGAAATATTCGATATTGAAGAGAAGCACATACGGTACGGGGATTGTATTGAAAGATGCTATTGAAAGAGGAGCAAAGGAGATTATTCTTTTTGTTGGCGGAACTGCTACATGTGACGGAGGAATAGGTATTATAAAAGCATTAGAGGACAAGAAAAGAGACAGCTTCTTAATGCACAGATTAAAGCTCTCGGAATCCTTTAAATATAAAGATATAAAGATGACAATAGCGACAGATGTAACAAATCCCCTTTTAGGAAGCAAAGGAGCCTCGTATGTTTTTGCCCGGCAGAAGGGAGCTTCCCAAAAAGAGATAGAGTTTCTCGAATCTAAAATGCAGGAGCTTAGGGATGTATCCTTCCTCACATTTGGAAAAGATATCAACTTTGCGGGTGCCGGAGCCGGAGGTGGCATCCCCGCACTAATGTCTGTATACTTCAATGTTAACATTGTAAGTGGTTTTGACTATATCGCTTCACTTATCAATTTGGATAAAATGATGGAAGTTGCCGATATAATCATTACGGGGGAAGGCAAATTTGATGAGCAAAGTTATATGGGCAAAGTAGTAGGTAAAATAGTCCACAAGGCAAGAAACATTAACAAGAAAATAGCAATAATATGCGGAACAAGCACAGTTGATGTATCCGATTTACCTATATTCCAACTCTCAAGCTACAAGCACTCTTTATTTAATAGGGAAGAATCAATAAAGGCATTTTCAAACATAATAAAATCCCTCGTTTTATATAAAAACTTCTGGATATAATGCTTTATTATACAATTGAAAATAGTAGATTTCCCATGAAACAAATCCACATTCGATGCGTATTGATAAGCATGAGGCTTTTTCTCTCTGTCTGTGATATACCATCTTTCTCAAAAAGATTTATTATGTTGACAAGTAAGACTGTCTCAAATGTCCCGATTTTGATAACGAATTATCTGTTTTTATTAATCAAATATAAATTGTTATATATTTTCAGCGCGATAAGTAATAATTTTACGAATATTTGTGGAATAATCGGTGATAATACTAAAATTTTAACTTCGGAGGCTTGACATTTTGAAAAATATTATTATATTATCAATGGAAATAATAAAAAAGGAGGTGGAATATGAAAGATCTCACACTATTTGACCCTCTAAAAGACTTCCTCTCAATGAAAGATGAGATTGATAGAATGTTCGACAGATATTTTGTAAAATCAAGCGATAACAGACAATTGCCGGACATCACATGGATTCCTCCTATCGATGTAGAGGAAACAAAAGATGAAATAATAGTCAAAGCCGAAATTCCCGGAATGAAAAAGGATGATATTAAAATCTCTTTGCAGAACGATAACATCTTAATTGAAGGGGAAAAGAAACAGGAAAAGGAGAGCAAAGGCAAGAATTATCACAGAATTGAGCGCGTATTCGGTAAGTTCAAACGTATGATTACATTACCGTGCGAAGTTAAAGCGGATAAGGTAAAAGCAAAGTACGAGAACGGGCTGCTAACAATAAATCTCCCGAAATCAGAGGAGACAAAATCCGTTAATATTCCAATAGAACTTAAATAAATGATAAACTCGCAGTGAAGGGGGCATCCCTGCCCCCATTTATTTTTGACCAGGAGGTAAAATGCAAAATCTCAAAACATTCTTCAAAAATCTCGGAATTACAATCTTGATACTTGCGATATTTTCTCTCGGAATATTTATCGGTTCCAAATATATGACGCAGGAGGTAACCGCAGACAGCAGTGATACGGTTGTAAACAACACTATTTTACCATCAACTTTTTCTACAATAGCTAAAGCCACTCTTCCGGCTGTGGTTAATATTATTACGGAAAAAACGGTGGTTTTGTCTGCTCCTTTTATGATTCCCGATCCTTTTAGACAATTCTTTGCTCCAATGCCGGAGGAAAAAGCGAAAAGAACAGGAATGGGGTCCGGATTTTTTATTTCCGAGGACGGTTACATTTTAACAAATAACCATGTGGTTTCCAATGCCGACAAGATAACCGTGACATTGCAGGACGGTTCGAAATATTCGGGAAAAGATGTAAAAGTCATCGGAACAGACCCAAGAACAGATCTTGCTCTGCTAAAAATCAACAAAAAGAAAAAATTCAAATACTTAAAACTTGGAAATTCGGATAGCACAAATGTAGGTGATTGGGCTATAGCGGAAGGAAATCCATTCGGTTTAAAGGGAACTCTAACAGTGGGTGTTATAAGCGGAAAAGGAAGAGAAAATTTAAACATCAATAGAGGACCTGTTTATCAGGATTTTCTGCAAACGGATGCTTCAATTAACCCCGGCAATAGTGGAGGTCCTCTTTTAAACATAAAAGGGGAGGTTATCGGAATAAACTCTGCAATACTTTCAACTTCCGGAGGAAACATAGGAATAGGATTTGCCGTACCCATAAATATGGCAAAGAATATCGTCGAACAACTCAAGAAAAACGGCAAAATCGAACGGGGATACATGGGAATTTATCCGCAGAATCTCACCGATGATCTGGCAAAAGCTTTCAATTTAGATAATACAAACGGAATTATAGTTCGAGATATCGTGAAAAATTCACCTGCCGAAAAAGCCGGTCTTAAATCGGGTGATATCATAATCGTATATGACGGCAAAGATGTAAAAGATGCAAATCAATTCAGCATGCTTGTTGCCGATACTCCCATAGGGAAAAAGGTTCCGGTTACAATAATTAGGAACGGAAGGAAGAAAACAATCAGGGTTAAAATCGGTAAACTCAATGAAAAGAGTGTTGCATCTCTTACAAACAAAAGCGATTCCGAGAAAATATTCAAACATTGGGGCATTAAATATGTTGATGCAAGAAGTGAAATAGCGCGAAATATGGGGATAAGGGCGAGCAAAGGTGCTATGATTACCGGCGTTAGACAGTATTCAAACGCTTATTACGCAGGACTCAAAAACGGTGATCTGATTGTAGCCGTGGATAATCACCCTATTGACAATTCTCAAATATTGGATACAATGCTTTTAAAGAACATTAACAGTAATAGACCGTTGGCTTTTAAGGTAAAAAGGCAGGATATGGTAATATTTACTGCATTTAAAGCAGAGAAGTGATATTTGAAAAGTTTAAAAAATGTTAATAATCATTTAAATAAAGATAGTCTTGATATTTATCTTGATGAAATTAAGAATCTACCTCTTCTTTCCCCTAAAGAAGAGGTAGAACTTGCTAAAAGGGTTCGTGAGGGAGACCAAAAAGCTATTGAAAAACTCACCCTTGCTAATTTACGATTTGTCGTTAAAATTGCAAAAGAATATCAAGGAAGAGGTGTAGCTCTTGCCGATCTTATTAATGAGGGAAATCTTGGTCTTTTTAGGGCTGCTCAGAAATACGACGAGAGAAAAGGGGTAAAATTCATCTCCTACGCTGTTTGGTGGATAAGACAGGCGATTCTTAAAACAATTTTAATGAACAGTAGAACTGTTAGACTCCCTCAAAACAGAGTTGAAGAGATTTCAAAAATAACAAAGGCAAAGGATAAGCTATCTCAAATCTCCGGAAGGGAACCAACTCTCTCGGAACTTGCAACGGAACTTGGCATAAGTGAAAAAGAGGTGCGAAATGCTGCACAAATTGCGCAATCCGATGTCTCCATGAGCAGTAAAAATCTAAAAAACAGCATTTATTTTAATAAAAAATCGGAAAGTCTTTTATATCCTTCTCCTGAAGAAGCTTACGAGAGAACAGCCCTGAAAGAAAACCTACTGAAAAAATTAAAAAGACTCCCTGAGAGAGAAGCAATGATTTTGAAAATGTACTTCGGTTTGGACGGTGAAAGACCACATACACTCGAAGAGATTGGAAATATGAACAACATTACAAGAGAAAGAGTGAGACAGATAAAGGAAAGGGCTTTAAAAAGACTTAGGTTGATGAGCATGGAAGAAAATGAAGAACATTCAAATAGTAATAATACCGGGGCATAACGATAACATACGCCATATTACAATTAACATATTCCTATTCATAGGAATAATTATGGTTTTGGTGTTGTTACTGTCGTTTTCAACGGTTTTTATTATTCAAAATTTTAGAGCCACAAAGCACATATCCCAAATAAGTGCATTAAAAAGAGAAAATGCCAGACTCAGAGAATACAAATCCGATTTTGAAAAACGCTACGAACAACTAAACAAAAACTATATGGTCATGATAAACTATTATAAGCGTTTGGGAAACTATATTTACTCGGATAGGGTTAAAAGAAACAGTGCAACAAATAAACTGACAAACATCGATTCTCTAAACGAAAAATTACTTGAAATAAAACAGATGTACGATATGGCTTTAAAAACATCAAAAGATTTTGAGCATGTCCCTTCTATTCCTCCCGTTAACGGAAGAATTCTCTTTCGATTCGGGAAACAATACGATCCATTTACAAATAAAATAACATACTTTAATGGAATTACCATTACAACTTCCAACGGGGCTCGCGTAAAAGCCGCTGCTTCGGGAAAAATCGTATCCATTGAAATTCTGCCTCGAGAGGGAGTTACTCTTATAATTCGTCACAATAAACACTTCTCTACCAAATACGGACATTTAATGCTAACAAAAGTCCATGTAGGGGATCATGTTAAAAAAGGGGATGTTATAGGTAAAGCCGGAGAAACGGGAAGGACCATTGGCCCCTCCCTCTATTACGAAATCGATTACAACGGACATCCCGTAGATCCGGAAATTTTCATTAAAAATTACTTAAAGAAGGATTTTTATTCGTTTTTCAATGCATGAAAACAACATAATTGCAAAGGCAAAAAAGGGAGATGAAACCGCTATAGAATATCTTCTCTCTAAATATGAGGATCGTCTATTCCATCTAATACTTAAGATGACCATGAATTTCGACGATTCTAAGGATATTATGCAGGAAACATTCTTATCCGCTATAAAAAATATCGATCACTTCAATCAGGAATCCACATTTTACACATGGCTTTATCGAATAGCAATTAACAAAACACTAAACCATATAAAAAAAGCCAAGAATAGACAGAATATTTCTCTGGAAAAATGCTGCCGCAAGATGTATGAAATGAAAGGGCTTGATGAACATGTTTTATCTTTCGAATTATACAAACGTATGCAAGAAGCGATTCACAAATTACCCGAAAAATACAGACTTCCCTTTATTATGGCTAATATGGAGGGGTTGCCATACAGTGAAATTGCCGATATATTAAAAATTAAGGAAAACACCGTGAAAATCCGGCTATTTAGAGCAAGAAACATACTAAAAGAGTCACTAAAGGATTATATTTATGAAATGTAATGAAGTAAAAAAGAATTTAATGAGTTATTTAGACGGGAAGGTTGACAAAGAACTGCGACTTTTAATTGAGGAGCATCTCAATCAATGTTCCTCATGCAGGGAACAAGTTTCTCTCCTTAGCAATATAGCCGATCTATATAAAAAGGACTCTCCCTTCCCTCTTCCACACGGATTAAAAGATGAATTGACCCAGCTCATAAAAAAGAGCTGTAAAAAATAGTGTAACCTTTAAAAGATTCTATTGTCTAATAGATGTAGTTAAAGTCAATAACCCTAAGGAGGTATTAAATGGCACTTTTACAAGAACAGGACAGGCAGTATTTGAAAGAAGAATTCGGAAAATTCTCAAACGATGTTAAAATAAAT
>QNBC01000183.1 GCA_003641665.1 candidate division TA06 bacterium | reverse complement strand
GAATGAGAAATAAAAGGGTTTATGTAATCCCAATTTTTTAGAATGCCCATTAATGCACCGTACCCGTATTTTGACATATAGTTCAATATATCGTATGAATCGAAGAGATTAACCATTGCTCCGCTTTTAAGTTTTAAAGTGGCACCGATATGCATATGTTCGCCCGAACCGGCTATTCCGCGAAGGGGTTTTGCATTAAATGTAACTTCCAAACCTCTTCTTCTGAATACCTCTTTTATTAAAATTCGAGCATACAGCTCATTATCCGCAGCTTGCCTTGGGGTGTTATAATGCCAGTCGATTTCCAACTGTTCCATTGTATCGGCAATCGTACCGCTTCTAGTGATTTTCCCTTTTATTCCACCTACTTCCTTATGTCCCATTTCGGGAGAAAATCCGTATTTTTGCAAAAGAATGAGACTCTCTTCAAGTCCTGAGCGTACTTCACCCCGCGTTCTTTTCCAATATGATTCCTTTAACATTTGACTTACGGCAAGTTCATCTACTGTTACTTTGGATGCGGGTGTCCTTACCCAGAATTCCAACTCGGTTCCGAGTGTAAAAGTGATATCGGAAATATCATCCTTATCGATTTTTATTTGATTTAAGAAATCGTTATCATTTTTAATTATCTTTAAAATCTCTCTTTCCACGAATTTAACCGTATTCGCAAGTACGGATCGTGAGCAGTAAAACCTCCCGTTATGTTTGAGAAATGCCGGAATTCTGATAGTTCCCACGGGTAAATTATTGCTGAATATATAGTCGAAATTGTAATCGATATACCAATTTGTATCAAAATCGATTATGAAATCAACTTTTGCATCATTCAAGGCGGAAATGTTAGGTAAATGAACCGATGAGCCGTCGGTTTGAACACCTCCTCTGAAAATATTGTCCATATTTGTGAGAAAATACTCGATAGGGATTCTCTCGTCTGTATCATTACCGAGGAAATCAACTCCAACGATTGAAATAAATTTTATTTCCGGATGTTTAATTAAAAATGTGCGTAAATTTTCCTTATTTTTATAGATTTCAGGAACAGAATATGTGAGAGAATTCAGCACGACAACCTCCAAATTCTGATTATAATTGTAATGAGATTTTTGTCAATAGCAAACATAATCGTTAGGGCAGATAGGTCCGCCTGTACTAAAGTTTCGGCGGGCAGGTATGGATATTAATTGATAATAAGTGAGATTCCGAAACAAGTTCGGAATGCCCCCGTTAATTGGCTGATAATACCTTAATAAGAGGAAACAATCCATGTATGTTGTTCTAAATAATACCTTATATCAGTGTAGGTATAATGCATTTCGTTTTTAACCCTGAATTTATTTCAGTGTCTCGGATGCCGAAGCAAGTTTAGTATAGCTATTTTTTTAAGATCATTTTGTAGCTCAAAAATTACAATAATAAAAATTATACAATACTTGTAAGTGATTGTATTATACGGCGGTTTATGTCTCTATACCTGCTTGATACGCTTGAATTTTAAATGAGATTTTGATATAATGAGAACCAATAATTATAATTTTCGGAGGTGTTTGTGAAGAGAGTGTTGTTATTATTCTTTTTCTTATTTATTCCATATATCATAAATTCTTTTAATTTAAAAATTATTTCACCGAGACTTGCCATGCCGGTAATTACCGATTCAGCAATAATTGAAATTGATATAGCAATAGATACGAATGAGTTTTCTGAGCTCTATACAACAGTATTTTCCGATAAGGATACTGCTGTGGTTAATTTATATCCTATTGAAAATGTAGATTCCAATGTGTGGAAATTTTATGCCTCTTTACCGAGCATTCCCCATGGGCTCTATTCTCTTGCGGTTTGGTTCAATGCATATCGGGATACACAGTATAATGCAATTGACTATATTGATTCTTTCCCGTCGTCGTTTAAATTTATTCAGTTTTCGGATCCGCATGTCGGTTATTCCGATAATACATCAAAATATATCGGAGAAACCGTTAGAGATATAAATTTCATTAATCCCGATTTTGCAATACTAACCGGTGATTTTGCAGAGAAAGGTAATCATCCAGAATGGTATGAAGAAGCGTTGGATTCTTTGAAAAGGTTAAGAGTCCCTGTTTATGTCATTAGCGGGAATCACGATTGGTATAATTGGATGTATTTACCTACGGATGAAAACAACTATTTGGAATATGTTAATCCGTTTGCCAATTACTCGTTTGAATTTGGCAACAGTTTCTTTATTCTTCTTGATAGCGGGGAGGATGACTTACCGAGTTTTACTTCAAACTGTTACGGTTTAACAGATGCACAAATTGTATGGACGGATAGCGTTTTAAGCAGATATCAGGAGGATAAAACAGGTTTTATATTTATGCATGGCCCGTTTTGGGATGATGAAAACAATGAAAATCGTTACGGAAAGGAACAATTCATTGAGCTATGTAGTGCATATAATGTTGATATGGTTTTTTGCGGTCACGTACATAAGAATAAATTTTTCGATAAGGACGGTAACAGATACACTGGAGATATCTATCCGATTAGTGGAACAAAAT
>QNBC01000074.1 GCA_003641665.1 candidate division TA06 bacterium | reverse complement strand
TAATAGGGATAATATTAAATTCAACTATTGCAATATCCCCTCCTTTTCTTCTAATCTCCATTTCAAATAATCTTTCCGTACCATTATGTGTTATTAATTTTTCCATTTTTATCTTTAATCTTTCTCGGTTGCCATTGTCAGTATATTCTAAAATATTTTTGGGATATTTATCATTTTTATCATATCCTGTGATTCTGAAGAACCCTTCATTTACTTGAAATATTTCACCGGTTCTGGCAACTCTCAGTATACCATCGGTGTTATTTTCAATAACTGTGTTGAATTCGTGCTGTTTTTGATGTAATTCCTTATACATTTCATATATCTTTTCATTCGCTATTTTTTGTTCATCTATATTCTTAAAGAGTATCCAAACAAAAAGCGTTATAGAAAATGAAAAAAGTGTACCAAGCAAAATAATAAGCAGACTCCGTATTTTATGATACACTCTTACTTGACGAGGTCTCATAAAAATATCAAATGTGTCACTCCCCAGCTTAAATTCCGAAATAATATATCCTTTAACGTTCTTTTCATTAGAGTTATTGAAATATATTCTTCCCCCTTCGGATATTTTAATGGAATACAATTCATTAAAATCCTTTAATATATTGTTAAAGAAAGTATACAAATTAAACACACCGTTAACATACCCGACAATTTCACCTTTTTTGAGTACAGGGGAATAGATCACAACACCATACCCCCCTTGCAAAAGTTTTATAACGGGAGTTATGGAAAACTCTTTCATTCTTTCGGCATTTAAAAATGTTGTTCTACAATTCTTGTCTGGATGATAATGAAGATCCTCACCATATGCCTTTTCATTTCCCTTATATGGATAAACCCATTGTATTACACCGGATTTATTTATCCAATTGATAGCCTGAAACCCATTATAATTTTTGTAATATATCGATGCATTATTCATAAATTTCGTACTATCAAGACTTTTTTGCAATTGTAATGTTTTGGTGAGTAATTTTATTGCATCGACCCTTATTTTGATATTTTCCTCGATTTTGGTTGTTGCTTGCTTTTCAACAATACGAATCCTGCTTTCGATTAATTTATTATCAATCTTATTTAAATACGACCATAGTAAAATCACCAAAAATAATAATGATAAAAATAAAGATAGTAACAAATAGTACTTATTAAATCTCATTTGTATATGATATTATTTATACACTATTTTGTCAATAACTTATCAGGTTTATTCCATTGTTATATAAAACCTATCTTCAAGTGAATATTTTTTTGCAATACTTTTTAATCCATTGTAATAATTCTCTCTAATTTTCACATTATACCTATACATACCTTTGTCAAATGTAAGTTTCTCAATTATCTTATTTCTTTTTCTCCTCCTCAATATACTCTTGTATAGATTTTTCGTCATACGTAACATTCCGACTCCAATGGAGTGGATATTATCTTGTTTTACAGATTCTATCACTTCAATCAGTGTTTTCTGATATAATTCGACATTTGAAAAATCTATTATAGGGTCCATCCTAATGCCTATTTTGTACCCATGAAATGAAGCATCTTTTAAAAGTTTGATTCTATCTTCCAATCCCATTGTTCTATTTTCATACTTTCTTATAATCTCTTCCGGAGAAACCGATACAGCAATAATTAAATTATCAATGGACTCCTTCTTCAATAAATTCTCTATATTTCCCCTTTTGGTCCGAATCTCCATCAATACGTCTCTATGCTCCCGTAAAAACTCATAGAAATAATCACTAAAACCCGTAAGATTATCGAAAAGTAATGAATCTGAAAAATCTCCAGCATATATTATCACATCCCGCTTCTTTTTTGCTATATTTTCTATTTCTATTGCCATATCATCATAATTTGTAAAAACAACAATATCGCCTGAAGAAAAATAACCCGCAAGATAACAGTAATCGCAATCATATATACAGTTAAACATATTCGTCATTGCATACCCTACGGTTCCATCAAGTCCGTAATTTACCGGTGTTTCCTTTAATATTCTGCCCCTTTTCCTTGCAATAAATATATTCATTTCTCTTTTTGAGTCGTGGTATTCTCTCCCGGGATATGAAAATAGTTTAAGATAATTATCAATTTCTACAACATTTGCATTTTTAAAATATTTAATGAAATTCATCGACACGTTGTTATTAACTAACTCTTTTTCAATATATATGGTTTCTATTTCCGGATTTTGAGGATGCTTTCCCTCCGGTTCAGAGGTCAATATATCTTTGTATATATATTGTCTTTCTGTAAATGTCTTATGTTTTTTTGTTTTCTCTTCAATGGCGTTAAAAATCTTCTTATCATAGAATTTATACTGCATGTAAAATTCTCTCTTAAACGGATTAATTACAATCTCTTCAATAATAGGTATATATTTATCCATTAGATTTTTAAAACCACTTTCGATATGAGAATAATCAATCGAATTCGTTTTGTTATAATCCGAAACTGTTTTGAATATAAAAACGGGGATATCCAGTTCTTTTCCAATTAGAGCGATAAAATATCCTTCAAGATCCAATATTTTACCACTATAAGCAAGACCGGGGGCTAATTTTTCGCAAATGTCCGTTAGGGTTAATAGGTTTTCATAATCCTCTCTTATGCTGCCTATATCCAGGACCGGTCCTAAATATTTCAAAGAATGAGGATCTAAATAAAAGACTTTTCTAACTGAAACAACCTTTCCCATCGGTATTTTAGTGTCCAACGAACCGGCTATGCCGAAATTTACAATGGCATCCGCTTTATTTTTCAAAATAAATCTCTTGAGGAGCAAATAATATTCTATAGGAGATTTACCCTTATTGGAGTAAACAAGTATATCTTCTCCTCCACTAAACCCCGCCAATTCTCTACTATGCTCCGCTGTTATTACTATATTCACCTGAATTCTATCTTTTTCTTGATTATTATATCTCTATTTTCACATTTAATTATCATTCCGTTAACTATTTCCAACATTTCCCCACTTGTCATCAAACCTTTATCGATTATTCCGGGCACCTTCTTAATCATGGGACTCTCGATAGGAGGCAGGTAAATTTGCCCAATTTTAATTTTTTTGTTTTCATTTTCCTTCCTTAAAATTTTAACAAGCATACCAAGTGCCGATTTGTATGTACCATATATCGCTCCGTTCCTATACGGATAAATAGCTGATATGGAGTTAATCACGATGATATTGCCCGTTCCCCTTGATATAAAATAATTCATTGCTCTTTTAAGATATAGAAACGGTTTTTTGAAATTGTCTTCGTATGCTCTGTCAATATCTTTTTCATTGATTTCTGCCATTGGCTTAAAGTTTCCACTTCCAACAGAAAGTATAAATGTGTCGAAATCTGTATCTATTCCATAGTTAAAATATGATTCTTCCGTGATACAATTTTTACCATAACTATAACAATTACTTCTCGCAATAATTACCCAATTATAATCTTTTAAATTCTCTGTAAGAGTTTTCCCTATAAAACCCCTTCCCCCAGCGATTAGAATTGTCATTTTTTCGATTTTTTCACCTCTTTCATCATTTTTTTAAAATTTTCATCCTCCTCAATCAACTCTTCAATCAGGTCCTTTACTTTCATTTCGAGAGAATTGTCCGTAACCGTAGCAAATATAGGCACGGGTAAGTTCGGATTTTTCTTGTAAAATGACAAAAACTCCTTAAGTTCTTCATTCGTAAAACCGTTAATAATTATAATTTTGGCATTTTTGATATTTTTATCTTCCATTATTTCTCCTTTCCTTAAATTTTCTTATCAATTTATCAAACTCATTTACACTCATGCAATTTATAACGTCATTTCTCTCGAGCCATCCTTTTCGTGCAATTCCTACTCCATATCTCAAATAATCAATCTGATTGATAGCGTGTGCATCAACGGATATAACAAATTTACATCCTTCTCTTTTCCCCTTTATAACTTCTCTCCAATCGTAATCCAATCTTTCAGGTTGACTATTGATTTCAATTACAATCCCCCTCTCCGTAACAGTTTGCCTGAACTTCTCGTGATCTAATTTGTATCCTTCACGTCTCTGTAATAAACGTCCCGTAGGGTGAGCAATAATATCGAACATACCCGTATTTATAGCACTTAGCATTCTTTTTGTAGCTGCTTCTTCACTCATCCCCAAATTGCTGTGAATCGCACCGATGACAACATCCATATCCTTCAAAACTGAAACATCTATATCGGGGGAACCATCCTGCATTATATCACATTCTATTCCTTTGTATATCTTTATCCCTTTTACCATACGATTTAATTCATCAATCTCCTTCCACTGCTTTCTTATCCTCTCCTCATCAACACCATTCGCATAATAAGCAGCTTTACTGTGATCGGAAATAACAATATATTCGTACCCTTTTTCCTTTGCAAATCTAATATTTTCTTCAATACTGTTTTTCCCATCGGAATAGTTTGTATGGACATGAACCACACCCTTTACATCGCTAATTCCCACCAATTCGGGTAATTTTTCGGAAATTGCAAGTTCTATTTCCCCCATATCCTCTCGCATTTCCGGTTCTATATATTTCATACCAAGATATTTGTACAATTCTTTTTCATCTCTAAGTTTTATCCTGTTCTCATTTTTCCACAAACCGTACTCATTGAGCTTATACCCTTTTTCCTTCGCAATTTGCCTCAATCTGATATTATGCTCTTTAGAACCGGTAAAATAGTTAATTGCAGAAGGAAATTCATCTTTGACAATAACTCTTATATCTACATTAATCCCTTTATCGCTAACAATGCTCGATTTCGTTTTTCCTTGAGCTATAACTTTAACAACACCTTCCATACCGCAAAAATAGTCCATTACCTCTTTTCCATTTCCATTGTATTCTTCCGACAGAATATCTATATCTTTTACAATCTCTTTTTTTCTTCTTATACTCCCGCAAACCATGAATTCACTTTCAGGGAATCGCGACCGCAAATTATCTATTAATTGATTTGCAACATGTTCCGCTTCCGCAAAGAGGTAATGTCTTTTGTATCCCCTGTAAATTTCGAGTGATTTCTTTATGCTTTCCTGTAAAGCAGGACCGAATCCTGTAAGTTTTGCCACTTCACCTTTCTCGATGGCAAGTGATAGATCTTCAATATTTTTTATATCCAATTTTTCTCTTAATATTTTTATTCTCTTCCCGCCTAATCCCTGAATATTGAGCAACTCGAGAAGCCCCTGAGGAACATCCTTTCTAATTTTTTCGTAATATTCAAGCTTCCCCGTAGTCACAAATTCATACAACTTACTTGTAATTGCCTCTCCTATACCTTTTATTTTGGATATGCTCTTGTCCTTTATGGCACTAATCAAATCTCCTTCGTAATTCTCGAAAATTCTTACCGCATTCTCATAAGCTCTTACTTTAAATACATTTTCCCCTTTTATTTCCAGAATTTTTACAATCTGTTTTAGCAGATTTATTACGTCATCTTTCTCTATCTTCTTCATTGAAAACCACTTCTCCGCTTAATATCGTCATTTTTAACTTGCTTAATGTCCCGTCGAGAATAGCAAAATCAGCTTTATTCCCCTCCTTTATCTCACCTATGTCATATCTCCTGATTGCTTCAGCAGAACCTTTTGTATAACAATAAATGGCATCGTTATAACCTATTCTTTGGCTCTCTCTTTCAAAAGTTTCTATATTCTTAATGCCATAAAGAGGAGACATGGGCATTGAATCGGAGGAAAAAGCCAATTTAATACCCTTTTTGATAATATCCGCGTAACGATTGTTAAATCTTGCGTACTCCCCTAAATTATTATCATACATATGGTTTTCTCCATAATCCCAATTCCTTACAAAATTTGGCTGCATAACAAGAACCAAACCGAGATCGGCAATTTGATTTATAAGTTCCTCTGTTAATATTTCAGCATGCTCAATTCTCAACCTGTTACTATTTATTTCGGTATACTCTTTATATGCTTTAATCACTTCTCCCACCGCTCTATCCCCTATAGCGTGAACTGCAATCTGGAAATTGTTTTCCAATGGTTCTTTTATCAAATCCCTCAAATTATCGATAAGTATCACTCCCCTGGTTTGCTTCTCTCTGTAATAAAAATTCATTGCGGCTGTATATCCCCCTATGGAACCATCCATAAAATATTTGATACCGTTTATTTTCAAAAAATCATTACCGAATTCACCGAATAGTTGGGCATTTTTTAATGAATCGAAATGCTTATGACGCAAAAATAGCGATACACGAAGGTCCAAATCACCGGTAATAGCCAATTTCTGATAGATTTTAAAGTGTTGAGGAGTTGCAAATTCGCCAATTGCCGTAATTCCATTTGAATGAGCTTTCTTTATAGCATTTTTCAAATGTATCTCCAAAACAGATTCATCCTCTTCGAAAATAGAATCAAGATTAAATACCTGCTCCTCTTTTAATATATGATCACTCTTTATACTATAATCGTATTTAGCGAGGATATCTAATGCAACGGAATTTGCAAATGCTATATGCCCACAAATTCTTCTTATTATCACAGGTTTTTCTTTACTTATGGTATCCATTTCGGCTTTAGAGAAAAACTTATTTTCCATTGTATTTGATTCATCAAAATTCTCTGCAAAAATAATTTTTCCCCTATAATTTTTTAACCGCTCAATAATATCAATCTTTGATTTTTCATTACTCAAATCGATTCTGTTATCTCTGACTTCTGTCTGCAGAAGATGCGTGTGTGCATCGACAAAACCGGGAATAAGATAGTTTTCGCCAAAATTGAAAACCTCCCCCGTTAACTCTTTATCTTTAAGAAACGTTTTTTTCTTAATATCGGTTATGACACCTCTGTATACAATAACGTAACCTTTATAAAACTCTCTCTTTTCCGAATCATAGATATTATCGCAAACAAATATCTTTCTCATAATAATCTCCTAACAGGTTAAATGAATTAAAAATAAAGTTTTCTCTTTATTTTCAATATCGTTGAATCGTTTGCATGCCATATCGGATTTCTCTAAAAAATATTTCATGTTATTCATTTCAATACTCATAATCAATTTTTCACTAACATCCATTAAACCGTTAGCACCTTTTCCTATAATAACCGTATCTATTCCTTTCTTCCAATTTGATCCGATATATTTCACAATATCTTCCTCTTCCAAAAAATGTCCTCTTCTTCTCCACCAATTCTCAATAATATGCCCTTTGTGTATAATCAAATCGTTCGTATAAACATTTCCATCAATGCCAATCTCTCCAAATCTATAAAAATCCACTTTCATTATTTAATGATATAATCTTTTGGAACTTTTTTCAATGTGATTTTTGACTTTTAATTATTGTTTACCAATTTCTATAACTTCAATTATTCTATTGTTTATATCTTGTAACTTAAAGTTAATTATTATATATGCCTCATCGATCTCCTTCTCAATAATCTCTGGCCATTCAATGAATACATAACTGCCACTATCCAGATATTCGTCTATTCCTATATCAATCGCTTCATGAATATCGGAGAGACGATAGAGATCTATGTGATATATCTTTTCATTACAATCGTACTCTTGAACTATCGTAAATGTTGGGCTTGTTACATTTTCATTGCATCCCAGACTTTTCAAAAATCCTTTGACAAATGTTGTTTTGCCTCCTCCCAATTCTCCTTTCAATAGAAAAACTCGTAGGCTTTTATATCTTTTCATTATTTCGGCGGCTATTTGATAAGTTTTTTCAACGGAATTGGAATAATATTTCATTATGCGGAAATGCTCGCCATTTCTTTCAATTTCTTTATTCGTTCATCGATTGGCGGATGAGTGCTAAATAAACCGGACACTTTTTTCTCAATCGGTTTTAAAGGATTCACTATGTACATATGCTGTGTAGCCCTGTTGGCAACTCTGAGCTTCTGCTCCTTTGAACCATACGCTATCTTCTCCAGAGCATTTGCAAGCCCCATTGGGTTTCGTGTAAGTTCCACGGAACCGGCATCTGCCAGATATTCCCTTTTTCTCGATACGGATAATTGAATTAATTTTCCAATAATAGGAGCTAATATTGCTAAAACAATTGTAATAACAAGAATAACGAGTTGAGCCTGATCTCCGCCATTATCGCCTCTGTCTCTATCTCTCCCCCTCCCAAAGAAGAACATATATCTTAAAAAATAATCACTAATAAGAGTAATTGCTCCAACAAGAACGGCAAGTAAAACGGACAAACGGATGTCATAATTTCTTATATGCGTTATCTCGTGCCCTATGACTCCTTGCAATTCATCTCTGTTAAGCATATTCAAAAGCCCGGTAGTAATGCAAACGGCACTGTGATTTGGATCTCTTCCCGTTGCGAATGCATTAGGAGCCGGGTCGTTAATAACGAAAACTCTGGGCATAGGAATCCCCGCTGCAATTGACATCTCCTCAACCACATTGTACAATTGAGGTGCATCATCATGTTTCACTTCCTTCGCCCGAGACATCAACAGGACAATCATATCCCCTTTATAAAAGGAAAGTAAAGCCCATACTCCTGTGAATATCAGGGCAAAAAGAGCTATATAAAGCCCGTCACTACCACTTTTAAATGCTGCCATACCGATAAAATACCCGAGAACAGTCATGAATAAAATTATTGATATGACAAGCCATAATGATTTCTTTTTATTACGCTCTATTTCAAGTTCATACAACATACATTCTTTATACTAAATGAATATGCTTTTGTCAACCTTTTCGATATTTGCAAAGGTAGATAGGCCCGCCTGCACTAAAGTTCCGGCGGACAGGTATAGACATATTGACCGACAAGAATGAGATGCTGAAACAAGTTCAGCATGATGCGCCCCATGGGAGGAAAGACACCATTATTGTATGGAGAATCACTTTCTC
>QNBC01000073.1 GCA_003641665.1 candidate division TA06 bacterium | reverse complement strand
TATTATTATCCTTAAACATTACAAACGAGTCTGTTTCAGTATGACTACTGTCAGGTCTGTTAAATATCCAGCTTAGATGAGCATAATGTCCTGCCGTTGCTTTGGTCGAAAATGAATCAACATATCCGCTCAAATGTAATGGTGACGGAGGAGGCGGAGATGAATAATTAAAAACGCCGGTTTTTGTTACAACCGCTGTAGGGCTTCCATCAGGATTCCTGCATGCACTTGTTGCCTTTAAACTATAACTTTTAGTACCCGAAGACCAATCATTGGGAACGGTAAAATACCGATCATATTCTCCGGGTAAATAGAATGTATTATATATAAAATTTGTACTGTTAGCCCAAAATGTCATATATGAACCTACCGTTACTCTGAAATGCAAATGAATTTGTGAAATATGAGGATTGTCTTGCTTTACACTGTTGTAAAATATCTCAGTTCCAAGTTTGTATAACCTGACACCCGTTGTATCCGTCCATCTCTCCGTGAGGATTCCGTATGGTTTATCCATTGCCATTGTAAATGAAACAGGCTTATTAGCTCTGAATGACCAGTTTGCAGTTGTTAATGCTTGTTGTAGATTCGGTGTATATGATTGAAGAAATCCATGATTATATTCACTTAACCATACACTTCCAAAGTAGTCCGTTGTTATTGATTTGATAATCCAATCCGAAGGCATTGTTCTTGAACTAACCACTGTCAATGTAGGTTGATTGTAATTATTAATATATTCATATAGCCTTAATATCCTGTTATTTAGTGAATCATATACGTATATATAGTTATTCTGAATACCATAATCCTTCCCAATAGATATACAGGTATATCTTTCATTTGAATTTGCCCCTATATTTGTCCATGACTTCTTTTTGAAAAGCTTTTTATCTTTGGTATCAAATTTTAAAAGCATGATATTATTGTTTGCCACTGCCCAAATTTTGTCATCTGTTAAATCATTAATTGTATTTTCAAAATTAATATCAATATCTAATGGTTTAGGATATATATAACTAATGAAACTATCACATATAACAAATTTTTTTGCATTTTTAAAAAATATGCTTTAAATATTTTAATTGGATTATAAATATTTCTTATTACATAGATATATTGATTATTGTCAGAACATACTTTTTGCATCTTACTTATGCTCTGATTACTAAAATAATTCATATCTTTTGAGGCAAAAGCTAATCGTCCAGAATCTAAATCGAATGTTCCTACAACTAAATTGTTCCACTCCCCCCTTTCATAATATGATAAAAAATCAAAGTTATGCAATCGATAAGGATAGAATCTATCACTATATCCATCATAGTATTTTAGGGTATCTCTGTTTATTATATGAGTGTTTGGTCTGAAAAAATCTTTCAATAAAGTATTATTTGATAATATAATATTTGAACAAATTGACATTATTAAAATTGTAAGTAATAGAATCCTTTTCATAATTGCCTCTACTTTAGTTTATTTTGCAATTTTCTATTCCCTAAAATATTAATTTCAGAAATTTTAAAATTACAATCACTTTTTTCTATCTTTAGTCTAAATAAAACATTTTCCTTTTTGTATTTAAATAAAAAATAGCAATTGTACGACTCTCTTACCTTTTTCATACTAACATTACCTAAACTTACAGGATTATCCCTTAATAATTTGGAATCTCTCAACTTTAAAGATATTTTTATAACTCTGTTAATTTCTTTAAAACAATCTTTTTTATTGGTTATTCTATTGTTGATTATTATCTTGTTATTAAGAAATTTTTCTATTATTGGAAAATTGTTATCCTGCACACTTTGGATAAAACAATTTACTATTCCGCTAATTTTATCCTCTTCTCTAATTCCTATTCTTGCAATATTCTTATTTGATTTATATTCAAAAACATTTCTTATATTATAACCAAATATCATATTTGTACTTAGGAATAAAGATATGATAATTAGTAGTATTTTATTAATACAATACATGATACTCCCTCTTTCCCAATGTTCTTTCTAATCTTTCTGTTTCACTTTTAATAAGAGACTTAAGAATTTTTCTTTTATTGGAATTTTGCCATCGTTTTTTAGCCATGTTTTTAAAATATAGCCACTTATCTATTAATCTCAATTTTAGAAATATAGCCATACTATTATCCTTAAGATTCCCAAATTTATTGAAATATTCCTTTGTCTCAGGTGTTAATAATGTATCAGCGGCCACAATTGCATTATGATAACCAAGTATAGGGAAATATATTACATATTTAAAAATATATTCCATCATTTCAACTTCCCCTGCAGCATAATCAGGATAATCTCTTACAAGCTCATAATAATTTTGTTTTATCTCTTCTCCGTATTTATCTTGTAATTCCTTATTATCATTATATAAAGCATTAGCATATTCTTGTACTAATTTTAGTAAGTACCTAAATTTAGCATAGGGAGCATATACGGACTGAGGATATTTTGTAAATATCTCTTTATATTTCCCCTTTTCTATAAGGTGAAACTGCGGTTTTTCATTGTCAGGAACCGAATCAATCTCGATCTTTGTAGAACAGGGTAATAACTTTGAACAATTTGTTGTAATTCTTTTTAAATTGAATTTTATCCAGTATTTCCCCGGTTTTATCTGAAATTGTAAATTCGGTAAATTTTCGAAATATGTGAATATATTCGCATAAGCCCCATGATAAATTTTACCCTTTAAGGGAAATCTATAACCTGCAGTAGGGGCCACAATATATCTATAATTATTTAAAAATCCATACAACCTTCTCTCAAATGTAGTTGAATTTGATTTATAAACTGTATTATTCCCTTTTATTACAAAGTTAACGGAATCATGTATCCAACCGTTCTTATTGTTTAATGCTTTAACAAGTATTTTATAAAGAATAGGTTCACCTCTTATATACTTCTTCTTATCAGTTTCTATTATGGATTTGTATATAGCTGATTTAATTTCCGTGTCGGTTAATCTTATATTATTTCTAAATTTACCATACTCCCATGAAGGATAATATCTATGTTCCTCCGGCTTAAAAGATCCATATAAAAATATAAAAGAAAATAACGCTAAAAGAATAAAAATCCAGTATCTTTTCATTTTTTCCTCCACCACCAATTGTTATCTTTGAAATAGAATTGAGATATTCTTAACATCTCATATATTTGTAACACATCAAAATATCTGTCCAGATAACATGCCATGAGAAGACTAGTTGAATTATCAGGTACATACATTACATTGTAATCCAACCCCTGATTCTTCGCATTCTTATTAGATGATTCATCCAATAACCTCCCCACATTATGCCCTATCTCATGGGCAAGAATCGTCCCTAATGTTTCATTTAGATCAGCTTCGAACTCTCCCCAGTTAAATGTGCCAATTCCTATTTCCCCAGTCCAGTAATATTGATCATTATACATTATAAGATTATATAATGAAAAGATATTTAAAAAAATAGGATTATTGTATGCTCTATTATTATTTGCTCTATAGTACCGGTAATTACCATTCGAAAGATTTGTAACCCCAAAGTATCCAATATTAGTTATTCCCCCAGAACCAAAAAAAATGACCTCAATAGAAAATTCATCAGAAGTGTCTTGATAATTTTCATAATATAATGCGCTATTATGATACGAATGAAAATACTCCATTAATTCATCCCATCCTGCGCCTGCTGTATCTACTACTGCGGGGGATCTGGGATATTTGCATCTGGCATTTTTACATCTATTATTATCCTATCATCATTTATTAAATACTTAAAATTGGCAAAGATATTATCTAAGCTAAAAGTATCGTCCAAAAAGGCACTTCCATCATTAGTCAGATCTACTTCTATTCTCATTAATTTTTTAAAATAAATATCGAAATCTTTTTGATAATATTCATATTCTCTTGTTTTATTATTATATACTGCAACTTTAAAGGAAAAAGCAGAATTAACACTCCCAGAAGCCGAAATTCCATTTGAATTGAACAACTTTAATATTTTTAATGTATCAACAAACTCCATTCCCCCTTGCCATGAATAATTTATAATAGAACTACCTTCTTTTATAATTTTCATATTCATATCAGTAAAAGTATTATTAATTGTAACCCATTTTGTCAAATTCTCATCAACAGTATATGTACTGTTATCTATACCATATATTGTGGCTTTTAAGACATAATATAATGTATCATGATAGTTATAATTTGGCAACATAATTCTAATAATATCATGGCTACCATAATACCCTTGATGCTCTACATTGTCAGGAAATTCAAAAGATACTGCAAGACTGTCTGCAATATGCCAGCTACCTGAACCTTGCGACTGTCCACAACCTGTTCCTGAATATAAAACTGATAAAAGCAAGAATAGCAAGAATATTAAAAATATATTTCTTCTTAACCCTTTCATCAAACCTCCTTTATTAATCATTATAACTTAATTTATTATATCATACCCCCCCCCCATATTTTCAAGCATTATTTTTTGTTTTCGGTAGATATGTCCCCCTGCACTAAGTTTTCGGCAGACAGGTATGGACTTATTAACCTGTAATAAGTGATATGGCAAAACTCGTTTAAGGCGAGAAATTTTTTAAAATTATTTTATGGTTCCAAAATTAAAATAATAACCGTTCAACAACAAGTTGTAGGTATATCTATATTACTTTCCCGGGGTATTGATAAATGCTTTGGGAATTCATGAGTAAATATAAATAAAACAAACGGACAAAGTATCTCAATTGTTTTCCGCTTCTCTTTTTTTCTTTCGGTAATTATCTTTATTATCCGTGTAATCGAGAAACAACTCAAAGGAATGTTCCCATGTATATCTCTGAGGATTTACACATCCTTTTTTCCCGTATAATCTGCGAATAGCATCTGCGATCAGATCTGTTGCCCCGTTTCTCACACATTCACCCGCTCTTTCTCTCTTAATTAATTTTTCGGCCTCTGTTCCCTCGGGCGCAATTAATAATATCGGTTTTCCCGCTCCGAAATACTCGTACAATTTCGCAGTTGTAACATCTTCCATTCCTTCCACTGCCGCCAGGGTAATAAGTAAAATATCCGCCGACTTCATGAGACTTAGGGCGTCTTCATGAGGCAAATACCCATATCGAATCACATTTCCATCCACTTCATATCTCTCTATCAAATCATTCAACGTTCCTGTCGCATCGACACCGGCAAAATGCAGGACAAAATCGTCATTTTCCCTCAATGCTTTCAAAATGGATTCAATATCGGTAAGATGACTGATGCGGGATATGTAGGCTATGTTGATTTTCTCCTTCTGCATTTTAATTTTCTTTGCCTTTTTAAAATCAATTTTGGAAAATCCGTTTCTAACAAGAACAATTTTATCCCTTAGGTTAGGATATTTTTCCTTCAGTTTCACCAATATATTCTCCGTTGTTACCGTAATTTTCGAGGCGGCGGAAATAATCTTTTTCTCTTCTCTATGTTCAACAAACGAAACTATTCCGTTTGATTTCTTTAATTGGTTATCCGTAAGAGCATCTCTTAAATCCACTATCCAATTGATACCGTATTTCTTAGCAATCCTCATACAGGATAAATGTAATGAAGGGGGTGGTGATGTACTAACAATAGTATCTACACCTCTTTCTTTTACTATTCTTTCAATCGCTCTTTTTAGTGATGGAAACAGAAGTATCTTATTATCAAAAGGAAATATTTGAGCATTGATTTTTCTCAAAATGCCAAATTGTCCTTTCCCTTTACCACTGAAATATCGCTGCGGATCGTAAGTTTTTAATTTTATGATCCGTATTCCGTCCGGGGCTTTTAAAGAATCGTCAAAGGCAATATACTTCACCCCTTCCGTAGTAATAACGGTAACGTCATATCCACGCCCTGCAAGAAATGTTGCGAGGTAATACCCCCTTAATGCTCCGGAAAAACCCATCGGCGGGAAATAGTACGATACAATCAATACACTTTTATTCATACCGTTTTACCAAATCGAGTAAAATCTTCTCCTGTTTTTCCCATATAAAAATTTCTCTGTATTTCATAGCTTTCTTTTGAAATATATCATAATTTTCGGCAAGCGTTCCAATTGCCTTTTTTATGTTTTCCAAATCCGTAGAGCAGGCAATCCCCGCTCCCGTTCCATTCGCAATTTTTTTCATTTCAGGGAGATTGCTGCAAACAAAAGGTATTCCCGTCGCAATGTACTGAAAAATCTTATTGGGAAGTCCCAATCGATTATTTACCGACTTACCTTCATTCATAACAATTCCCGCACCGTATTTCGCTATCTCCGCAGGTAATTTCTCCGCTGCCACAACTCCCCTAAATGTTATATTTGCAGCATCTGAAGCAATGAATTTCAATTTTTTCTCCAGTTTTCCTCCACCTATTATTGTCAGATTGTACCCGTTTAATTCTTTAAATGCCCTTACGATTTGCTCCAACCCCCTATCCTCGGAAAGATTTCCCACATAACATATATTTCTTTTATCGCCCATTGATATCACATTCCAGATTGCCTTAGACGGATAATTGTAAAGCACACTCACTCCCCTGTTTACCTTCGCTTTTATATATCCGGCAAGTGAATTGCTGACAGTAATCACGGAATCCGCATTTTTCAACGTTATGAACTCTATTGTTTTCCAGAATAATTTTACAAAATAATTCTGCTTCTCTTTCATTTCACTACCTATTTCATGCATATCAAAAACAATGGGAATATTGTACAAAACTTTACATAATAATGCGGGAGGAGCAGTGTTAATATCGGCAAAAAATATGAGTGCAGGTTTTATACGATTAATTTCAAAAAATAATTTTACCCAGACAATCAAAAAGCGAAGTGCGGGGAAATTTACCGTACTGACCTCAAGGTTCTTTCCTTTACCGTTTTTTCCTATGGAAATAGAATATATATCGTATCTTTTTGAAAGCGTCCTCAGTTCCTGTTTTACCCTCTGATCGTATTTTAGGTTACTGAAAACCGTGTAAACTATCCTCATCAAACCTCAAATCCTTCCGGGTAAACATTACCTACAAAGATAAAATAATATTCGTTTCCTATTCTCCCGTATTCGCATTCAAAGGAAAACCCTCTACGAGCCGATTGGGCGATTTCATCCGTTACAACAAAGGGACCGATTATTTTATCCTCCGCCATCACATTCAACCATAAATTGTCATTTTCTATTCTCTCCACAGTAACCAAACTGCTTTTGATTTCTTTCATTCTACCGTATGAACCGAGACTACTGTTAATAAATTCTTTCAATTTTCTTTCGAATTTCTTCAAAACGGGGATTATCTCAATATAATAGTTTAAAATTTTAATTATTTTATCCGCTTTTTGCTCTGTAATATCATTGTTCTGTCTTAAATATTCGAAAAATGCTTTAAAATTGTTTAGAACGGAAATATAATTCTTTTCGTTCAATTCCACCTTTCTTAAAAGGTAGTCACCCACAAAATCGATGAGTGAGCTTTCACGGATATCTTCAATAATTATAAAATCGGATTTGCCCTTTTCATCGGAATTTATTGTTATTAAGTAATCATGATACTGCTCCAAATCCCCTAATACCACCGCTCCTTTATCCCTTTCCAATCCCTTTACATATTTTTCAATAACTTCCTTGAATTTCATTTAAACTCCTTTTTCGTAAGATAGTATAGATATAACCATAAGTCAACGGATTTACTCCAACTTTATTCTTTTAAAGACCAATGAACCAAGATCGACAAACAGCATCGTACCTATTAGTTTGCACTCTCCGGCAATACAATTTATCACTTCATTTGCACCTAACGATGCAATCACTCCCACACTGTCCGCACTTATGGGAATGGTTTTATCATATCTGAAATACCTCTCTTCAAGAGTGTCAAGATCCGAAGATATTCCTTTGATAAAAGTTATAATTTGCCCGTAATTCCTCTCCACGGCAATGTGTATTTCAACAATACCGTGGGGAATAACGGTGTTTAATATTTTTCTGCTCTCGAAATTGTCAAGGCAATCTACAACAAATTTAACATCTTCAGGGATTTCAAATGTTCTATCAATTGTTTTAAAAACAGGAATAATTTCCGTAAAATCGTGTATGATTCTCAATCTCTCAGCTGCAACAAAAACTTTCTTTTTTCCAATATCGGATTTATTGTAGAGTATTTGCCTGTTTAAATCCGGTTCATCCACAATACCCCTGTCAACGATATAAATTTTCCCGACACCGGCTCGAATCAATATTTGCGAAACAAACGAACCGAGCCCTCCGACACCTGCAATGAGAACCACGGTTTCGGATAGTTTTCTCTGTTTTTCCCTCCCCCAATAAAGCAACTGTCTATCAAAAATCATAACACTCCTTTATAACATGATAAATGATATCAAGTTTATGTCAATATCGAAAAATACCAACGGTATTTGATTTTTTTCTCCCCGGTTTTCCATTGCAAAAATAATAAGTTTGTGATATATTAGATTATAAAATTGTAAGGAGGTATTCATGAAAAAAGTGCTTTTATCAATGGTTTTTTTCTCTCTTTCGATTGGGCTATTTGCCGGGGATTTACTTATCAACGAATTTATTATAACCCCTAGCGGTTCCGAACAGATTGAGATATACAACAGTTCGGGCTCAAGTATAAATCTACTTGCTTATGATCTAATTATAAGCGGTTCGGGTTGGGCTGATACATTTTCTCTCCCCAATAGTGATATCACTGCCGGTGGTTATTTTATTTTGAATTCGGGTAATGTCGCTTGGACAAATTTGCCAAATGAGGGCGCAACATTTATGATTCTCGGGCCATCATCAATTGAAGATAGTGTAGGTTATGGTAGTTACGGCGGGGCACCGGCTCCCATTTACCAGTATAGTGCCGCCCGAGTAAACACAACAGGAGACAATGCGGTGG
>QNBC01000182.1 GCA_003641665.1 candidate division TA06 bacterium | reverse complement strand
ACCGTTATGTCATCCTCTTATGATCACCCATGCGGATATAAAATTCAGAATAATAAAAGAATATCCTTGCATTGAAATAATTTCGGAAGTTAAAACTACGGGAAAGACCGGTGCGGAGATGGAGGCGCTGAATGCGGTTTCCACAGCAGCACTTACAATATACGATATGTGTAAAGGATTGGAAAAGGGGATTGTAATCGGAGATATATCTCTTCTTGAAAAGAGTGGCGGGAAAAGCGGTTTATGGAAACCGGAGTTTGTAAAAGAGGGGAAAGTCATCAATATAGCAGTGGGGAGTAAGAAAGGGGAAGAGAAAAAACCGGTGGAAGAATGTGAAATAATCGAAAATTTCGGACTGAAAGGAGATGCACATGCCGGCGGGTCGAAAAAACAAGTGAGTATATTTGCCGTGGAATCCTTAAAGGAGGTCCCCGAAAATAAAATGATTGAAGTTATGAGAGGTGGATACACGGAAAATTTGACTATCGTCGGAATTCCATTATATTACTTAGTACCCGAAAATGTACTACGTGTTGGAACTGTAGAGATCGAGATAGAATCGGTAGGCAAGGAATCTTTTGTGAATGGAGGAAGGCCTTATATCGTTTCAAGGAAAGGAATATTCGGCCATGTAAAGAAAACGGGAATTGCTAAAGTCGGAGATACTATTGGTGTCATATATTAAATCATGGAAATTATATTTCTTTTAAAAATTCTTGCTGTTTTTACTTCTTTAATTGTCCTGATAAGGTTAAAACTGAAAATAGGATATACATTTTTAGCAACGACCGGGGTATTCATGTTGCTTTTCTTTTACGGATGGGGAAGTATGGCAAAAACAGTATATAATAGTCTTACCTGCTGGGAGACCTGGAGACTTTTACTTTCCGTATATTTTATTTTGACAATCGGCGAAATTATGGAAGTTACAGGAAATGTTAAATCATTCATCCATTCAATAGTCCATGGATTGAGGAATAAACGCCTTTCGGCAATTTTTTTACCGGCATTCATCGGGCTTATTCCTATGCCTGGTGGAGCTCTATTTTCTGCTCCCATGGTAAAGAACATACTGGATGATAGAGAGACAAAACCATATATGTTTACCTATTTTAACTATTGGTACAGACATATATGGGAATATTTCTGGCCCATGTACCCCGGTATAATTTTAATTAGCTCCATATTCAATGTTAAGATATTCGATATTGTTGTCCACCAATGGTACTTTACATTTGTTGCAATATTTGTGGGTTATTTGTTTACAAGAAAGATTAAATTTAAGGATTATAAGATAAAAAAGGGGAAATATTTTAAGAGGTTTCTTAAATCCTCGTGGTTTGTGTTTTTTATTATCATTCTTCTTCTCGGATTTAGAATCGACATCGTTATAGTCCTGATTGCAACACTACTCATATACATAGCTATTTACAGTGACGTGAGAAAGAACATATTAAAAATTGGTAGAAGGAGTTTTGATTTTAACACAGCTTTACTATTGATAGGAATAATGATATTCAAAATGGCGATCAAAGATAGCGGTTTTTTGACTCACTTGGGAGACATTGGCAATTATTCGAGGCTAATGCAATACGGATTACTGATATTTTTGCCTTTTATAATGGGTATCATGACGGGAATAACTGTTGGTTTTGTTGGTATTACATTTCCTCTGTTAAGTACGATTATTATACAAAATGGCGTTGTTAATTTTCATCTACTAGCTTTGAGCTTTGTATCCGGATTTGCAGGAGTTCTATTATCACCATTTCACCTGTGTCTTGTTTTAACGAAAGAGTATTTCAAAGCGAAATTTGTGAATATCTATAAGGTTCTGCTGCCTTCCGTTTCACTTCTTTATATTTTATCCATTGCTATTATCTATATTTCCTCGATTTTATAATTTTTATCATTTTACATTACGATATTTTGTGATATAATTTTATTAAGGAATTGAAATGGAGTAGATTTATGAAAATAACTATAATTTATGACAATAGAAAATTTGTAGATAATTTGATACCGGATTGGGGATTTTCCTGTTTTATAGAAGCATATGGAAAAAACCTGCTTTTTGATACAGGAGCGAATGCAGATATTCTATTTGAAAATATGAAAACACTAAATCTTGATAAAAAAGAAATAGATATGGTTTTCATTTCACATCCCCATTTAGACCACACGGGAGGATTAAAAAAAGTTCTGGAAAGGTACAAAGCAAAAATTTATATACCCCCTTCTTTTCCGAGATTATCTTATATAAAAAATGCAATAAGAATTGAAAAGAGTAGAATGTTGATAGATAACTTTTATTCGACGGGGGAACTCGGTGGTATCGAACAATCATTGGTAATAAAAACAAAAGATGGCGTTGTCGTTGTTGTCGGATGCGGACATCCCGGAGTAAAGAGAATTATAAAAGTTGCATCGGAATTTGGAAGACCTATATGGCTCATAGGAGGATTGCACGGTTTTAACGATTTTGATGTAATAAAGGATATTGATTACATTTGTCCTTTACATTGCACATTTTTTGCAAATGACTTGAAAGACATATATCCCGAAAAATTT
>QNBC01000072.1 GCA_003641665.1 candidate division TA06 bacterium | reverse complement strand
TTTTGAATACCGCCCGAATCGGTGATGATTAATCTTGCAAACTTCTCGAGTATAAGCATCTCAATATAACCGACAGGACTGATAATTTGCATATTTCTCTTTCCGATCAATTTATGTAACAAATTGTACTGTACAAGCCTTTTTTTTGTTCTCGGGTGTAAAGGAAATACTACAGGTTCTTCTATTTGTGATAGTGCGGAAATTACATTTTCAAGTCTCTCTCTATCCGTATTTACCTCTCTATGAACGGTAACTAGTATATATTCCCCTTCACTTAAATTGTACTGTCGTATAAGGGACTTTTTATGCTCAATTTTTGTTAAGTTCATTTTCAGAATATCGTACATGATATCACCGGTGTTGTAGACAAACCTATTTATCCCTTCTTTTTCCAAATTGTTTACTGCTGTTTTAGTCGGAGCAAAATGTATGTCCGCTACTTTGTCCGTAACGATTCTGTTTATCTCTTCGGGCATTTTCCTGTTAAAGCTTCTCACGCCCGCTTCAACATGAACCATGGGAAAATGTAACTTACTACATGCAATTGCAGCACCAAGGGTTGAATTTGTATCGCCATAGAGAATAACAAGGGAGGGTTGTTCTTTTAATAATTTTTCCTCAAGCCTCGTAATTATTTTTGCCGTTTGTTCTCCGTGTTTTCCCGATCCAACTTCGAGATTATAATCAGGTTCCGGTATGTTAAGCTGATCAAAAAATATATCCGACATATCGAAATCGTAATGTTGCCCCGTATGAATTATTACCTGTTTCAAATTCTCCCTTAAAGCGTTATAAAGCGGAGCCATTTTTATAAACTGTGGTCTCGCTCCTACTACATGAATAACCTTATTCATAAACCTATTACCTTTTCCTTTATAATCTTACTTGCCGTTTGCAGGTCAGTATCAATTGTACATCCTGCAGCCTCTTTGTGTCCTCCACCGCCAAATTCTTTTGCCATGAGATCCACATCGTATTTCCCTTTCGAACGGAAGCTTACTCTCGTTCTATTTTCAGCTTCTTCACGCAAAAGAACACCAAGTTCTATCCCTCGAGTTACCAATGTATAACCCGTTATGCTCTCCGTATCCTTCATAGTCGTTCCCGTTTTATTTAGCATATCGAGAGAAATTGTCATAACCGCCTTATCTCCATAAAATTCAAGTGTTTCCAATGCCAGAGCCAGGAGTTTGATCTTTCCTCTGGTCATCCTCATAAAAACCATCTGACTTATATATGCATGATTTACACCCTTCTCAATCAATTCTATGGCATGTTTCAATGTTCTGACACTCGTATTTGCATATTTGAATCCACCTGTGTCTGTCAACATTCCCGTATAGAGAGCATTGTAAATATCTGTATTACCCCTTTCTCCTACTATCTCGATTAAGATCTCACACGTTGAAGAGTAATCGGGTAAAACGACATTGAGCCCTCCGAAGTATGTGTTGCTTTTATGATGATCTATATTTATTATCTTCTCTTTGGGTATATTATCCGGAATATTATATGTCCTTGAAAGGTCAGCTTCGTCGAGAGAAATATAGAGATCAAACTCTCCTTCGGCTTTTTTAACTATACTGTCAAATCCTTTCAAAAAATCATACTCGGGTGGAGGATCATCGGGCAAAAGAGCGGTTACTTTTTTCCCTTTGCTTTTTAAAAACAATGAAAAAGCTATTACTGACCCCACAGCATCACCGTCCGGTCTTTTGTGAGCAAAAACAAGTATGCTATTGCTTTTCTCGATTAATTGCTCTATGTTAACTATCAAGTTGTTGTCCATTATCATCTCCGTGAATTATTTTTTCAATTTTTTCTTCCATTTCCATTCTGGTATCTCTTTCAAATATTATATCCGGAAGTCTTCTGATTTTCATCGTCTTTCCAAGCTTATTTCTTATATAACCTTTAAGCTTTTCCAGTTTGATATGAACGGCTTCCATAGCCGATTCGTCTCCATACATATCATAGTAAACTTTCGCCGTTCTCTCATCACCCGACAAGACAACATCCGTTATAGATATCCTGTGTAATGCATTGTCATTCATTTCCTTTTCTATTATCAGAGCGAGTTTCTCCTGAATCAAAGACTGTAATCTCTCTTTTGATACCGTTTTCATAATATTTCTTCCTTAACCGATAAAATTTCGGCATTTCCGTTTAAATAGATATTTTCCTCTATATTTCGTTTCATTCTTTCCATGTCTTTACCGTCTTGTCCTACATAGGCTATACCGAGAGTTGCCGTTTGCCATTTATTATCACTGTTCAATTCGCTTACGGACAGATTATACCTGCTTTTTAGCCTATCTTTGATACTATGCACTACCTGACGTTTGTCTTTTAGAGAATGGCTTGAGCGTATAAATATCTTCAGTTCAAGATATAAAAGCATATTGTCTATTTTTGTTCTTTAACAAAGGCTCGGATAATATCCCCTTCCTGTATGTCTTCACATTTATCTATTTTAATTCCGCACTCAAGTCCTTTGTCGATTTTCTTTCTATCTTCGGTGAAATGTTTTAGAGTAACTATTTTGCCCGTACAAATTTCTTCACCGTCACGGATTACCTTAGCCCGTGAATCACGCTCGATATATCCCTCTTTCACATAAGAACCGGCGATAGTCCCTACTTTTGAAATCTTAAAAACGGAACGAACAACCGCTTCCCCTGTTTTCACATCTATGAATTCCGGTTCATAAAGACCTTTAATGACCTTTTCCACATCCTCTATGGCATCGTAGATAATATTGTACAACCGTATTTCCACTTTATCTCTTGCTGCTACAGATCGCGCTTTCGCATCAGGTTTAACCTTAAAACCTATTATAACGGCATTCGATGCTCTGGCAAGAAGTATATCGCTTTCGGTAATCGTTCCAACACCCTTATGTATGATATTTACTATGATGTCCTCATCGCTTAATCTTTCGAAAACATCAGAAAGCGCTTCTACGGAACCTGCAACATCTCCTTTTAAAATCAGGTTTAGCTGCTTTTTCTCACTTCTCTCCAGTTCTTTTTGAAGTTGCTCAAAACTAACCACTCCAATGGTCTTTTTTTTCTGCCCGTCTATTGCCAATTTTCTGTTTCTCGCTATGCTTCTCGCTTCTTTTTCATTTTCTACAACCTGAAAAATGTCACCCACTTCGGGAACTTCATCAAAACCGGCAATTTCAACCGGAATAGAGGGAAATGCCTGTTTTATTCTCCTGGAGTATTCGTCATACATAGCCTTTATTCGACCACTTACAAAACCTGCCACAAATGCATCACCTATCTTCAATGTCCCCTTTTTAACGAGTACCGTTGCCAATTTTCCTTTCCCTTTATCGATCTTTGATTCGAGAACTACTCCCCTTGCGTATCCTCCGTAAGAAGCTTTCAATTCCATCAATTCAGCCTGTAATTGTATGGCATCCAAAAGATCATCGACACCTAAACCTGTTTTCGCGGAAACAGGTATAGCAATAACATCTCCACCGAAATCTTCTACAACCACATTGTAAGATGTGAGATCCTGCTTTACCTTATCGGGGTTCGCTTGGGGCAAATCTATCTTATTAATTGCCACAATTATCGGAACTCCGGCAGCTTTTGCATGGTTTATCGATTCGACGGTCTGAGGCATAACACTATCATCGGCAGCTACAACAATAACGGCTATATCGGTTACATTCGCCCCTCTTGCTCTCATTGCCGTAAATGCCTCGTGTCCCGGCGTATCTATGAAGGTAATCTTTTTATTGTTATGATTCACAACATACGCACCTATGTGCTGTGTGATACCTCCGCTCTCCGTATCCGTAATGTGGCTTTTCCTTATATAATCGAGTAAAGAAGTTTTCCCATGGTCAACATGACCCATGACAGTTACAACGGGAGGTCTCTCCCTTACATCTATGTTTTCCTCTTCTTCTTCCTCTTCAATCTCGAATTCATTGAGAAGTTCCGTTTTATAGCCATATTCATCTGCAATCATTTCAATGATATCGTAATCGATTCTTTGATTAAGAGTCGCAACAACTCCGAGAGCGAGACATTTTTTTATGATTTCGGAGGGGTCCACATCGAGAATCTCCGCTAACTCTGTAACAGGGATAGAAGAACTTACATGTAATATGTTGTTCTCCTCCTCAATCTGAGCATGTTTTGTCTCTTTCTTGTATTTTTTTCTCCTCTTTTCTCCCATTTCGAGCTTTTGCAATGTCTTTTTTACATTTTCAGCAACCACTTTTTCGTCGATATGAACTTCTCTCTTCTTTTTTTTCTTCTTTTTCTCCGAAAAATTTTTCTTCTTTTTCTTTTCCTCTATTGGTTTCCCCTTCCTTGCATGTTCCGTATAACGTTTTTTCTTTTCAATTAGTTTTTTCTTTATTTCTTCTTTTTCTTCGTTCAATTTCTTCTTTATTTTGTCATAAATATCATTTTCCAAAACACTCATATGGGTTTTTATTTCATACCCCATATCGTTAAGCATCTTCAGTAATGCTTTACTTGAAAGGTTTAGTTCCTTTGCCGCTTCGTAAACTCTAATCTTTTTCAAACTCACCTCCTGAATTATTTTTTATCATTTACTAATTCAAGAGCTATATTGTATATCTTTTCTGCCGTCTTCTTACCAACACCCGGGATTGCCGTCAATTTTTCAACTCCCTGTGTTAGAATATCCTGTGCCGAATCAATTCTCGATTCAAGCAATTTTTTCTGTAAAGTCGGTGAAATACCCGGCATATCGATTACGAGTATTTGACTTTTTCTCAACTTTTCCGGAGTTTTCTTGAAATCACTTTCGCTTATTAACTCTATGTCCATTCCGGTAAGTTGAATTGCAAGTCGCAAATTTTGTCCATCCTTTCCTATAGCGAGTGCTATTTGACTGTCAGGAACTACAACTATAGCCTTGTTTTCTTTTTCATCCAATATAACATTAGACACTTTTGCGGGTTGAAGAGAACGAGTGATGAATATCTTTCGATCACTACTCCATTGAATTACATCTATCTTCTCTCTGTTCAATTCGTTCATAATCGCCTGAATTCTCGAACCACGCACACCTATACAGGAACCTATGGGATCTATTTTATCATCGAGGGTTTGAACGGCAATCTTCGATCGCCTCCCCGGATCCCTTGCAATATTTTTTATAACAACAGTACCTTCGAAAATTTCCGGCACTTCGAACTGAAAGAGCCTTTCTAGAAATTTCGGAGATGTTCTCGACAACATTACCTCTATTCCTCTCTTGCTTTTGATAACATCCATCACAAGAGCCCTAAGAGGTTGCCCCTGTCTATAAAACTCCCCAGGAATCTGATCCGGCTTGAGGATTATTCCGTCGGCTTTATTGAGGTTTAAAATCACCTTTTGAGGTGTAATCTTCTGAATATTTCCTGTTATAATTTCACCTATCTTAGCCTTGAATTCCTTATGAGAGCGTTCCTTTTCCGCTTCTCTCACTTTTTGTGCTATAACCTGCTTCATAACGAATATGGCATTTCTTCCGAAATCTCTTTTCAGATCCAAGGGGACCTGTATCTCGGAACCTATTCTTGCCTTTTCGTCATACTGTTTTGCCTGTTCTTTTGTAATTTCGATTACGGGATCTACGACCTTTCTCACGACTTTTTTAAGCTGATAAACCTCTATATCACCCGTATCTATGCTTATTTTTACATCCAGATTGTCTACCCTGCCGAATTTTCTCTTCGCTCCCGTTAATATGCTCTCTTTTAGTATGTCAACAACATACTCTTTGTTCAATCCTCTATCTCTTGCTATCTCTGTCAATCCTTCCAAAATCTCGAAATTCTTCACCTTTATGCCTCCTTATCTTTATTTCCGAATTCACCCGGAGATGATATCTCCAGTATAAAATGTTCGTCAAAATTTTCATCGTTATCTATATATTTGGATAATTTTCTTGTTATCATAACACAATCATCTATCGTAACCCCGCCTTTTTTATCAACAAAAATCTCTAATTTCCTATTATTTTTCGAACCTTTAAGCAGAATTCGCACTGTTTTGTATGCCTCTTCGGGGAATTCTTCGAATATTCTCTCCAAATATCTTCTTGTCGAATCGAGAATCATCTCCTTTTTCATCATATATCCTCTCTTCGAAAGATTTCATTCAATTTATCCAGGATATTTTCCTTCTTTACTTCCATAATTTCACCGGTTTTTCTTATCTTGATTTCAAATATCCCCTCTTTTGCTTTCCTGCCGATTCTAACCTGAACGGGGATTCCGATTAAATCTGCATCCTTAAACTTTCCACCTGCTCTCATGTCCCTGTCATCTATGAGAACATCGATTCGTTTATCCTTCAATATCTTATAAATATCTTCCGCCTCTCTCATCACAAGCTCGTCACCACTGTTAAGCGGCATAACAATGACTTCGAAAGGAGCAATGATTCTCGGTAGTATAATACCGTTTTTATCACTGAAAACCTCTACGCATGTTTGCAGAAGTCTCTCGACACCTATGCCGTAGCTTCCCATCACTATAGGTTGCTCGTTGCCATTCTTATCGAGAAAATAAGCATGCATCGATTCGGAGTATTTTGTTCCCAATTCAAAAATATGCCCCAACTCTATCGTATTGATGCTCCTCAGTGGAGCTCCGCACTTTTTGCACCTGTCTCCGTCTCTCACTTTCATAATATCGGCGAACTTTGTCACATTCAAATCCCTTTCCACATTTACACCGATTATGTGCTGTCCTCGCCTGTTAGCTCCCGTAATGAGGCCCTTTCCACCTTTTATGGAAAAATCGGCTATTACCTCAATTCCATCCAAGCCGTAAGGACTTATATATCCAGGGGTACAACCTGTTACACCTACGACCTCATCATCAGTTGCCGCTCTGTACTCCGCACCGAAAGCTCGAGTGAGTTTTTCCTCTTCAACATCAAGATCTCCTCTTATGAGTACAAATACAGGTTTGCTTTTTACGATGTAAAGCAGACTCTTTATAAAATATTTAGGTGATTTTCCCACATATTCTGCTACCGTTTTTACATCGCCTTTCACCGGAGTGTCAATATATTCGATTTTGGTATCTTCACCTGTTACGGGCTCAATTGCCGCTTCGGCAACTTCGACGTTGCTTGCGTATCCGCATTTGTCGCAAACAACGATTCTATCTTCACCGATGTCCGATTCGACCATAAACTCCTGAGAAGCGGAACCACCCATGAGTCCGCTACTTGCCGAAACTATATGGAATTTCAAACCCAACCTTGTAAAAACGCGGGAATATGCATTAAAGTGCTTCTTATAACTCTCGTGCAGTTCTTCAAAGGAGGCATCGAGACTATAAGAATCCTTCATTATAAAGGAACGTGTTCTCAGTAGACCGCTTCTCGGCCGTATCTCATCACGAAATTTCCATTGAAAATGGTACCATATCTGTGGCATATCTTTATAGGAACGAATCTCCTTTCTCGCAAGATCCGTGATCAGTTCTTCATGTGTCGGGGCAAGTGCCATATCATGGTCTTTTCTGTCCTTTAGACGGAACATCTCACCGCCGTATGCGTCCCATCTGCCCGTTTCTTTCCATAATTCAGCCGGAGTAAGTATCGGCAGAACGAGCTCCTGAGCATCTATAGCATCCATTTCCTCTCTTATCACATTCATCACCTTTCGTATCGCCCTGTACCCGAGAGGCAGATACGAGTATATTCCGCTCCCTACGCTTCTTATATATCCCGCTTTTATTAATAATTTATGACTTTTAATAATAGCATCTTTAGGATCTTCTTTTAATGTAGGGATTAATCCCTTTTTGAATCTCAAGAGTCACCTCCGTTTGTAAATTTTAACCTTATCTATATAACAAAATTTGATATGGATGTCAAACAGTAAAAATTTTGAATTGCTCAAAAATTTATTTCATTTGAAAAAAGTTAAGATTTATGGTATAAAAGTTCCAGAATGGAGGAAAAAATGGAAATTATAAGAAATTGTCATCTCATAACGATGGATAGAGCGAATACCTCATATGAAAACGGGGCTATAGTTATAGAGGGGGGGAAAATTATCGATGTGGGGGATGAGTTTTCCGTAACGGCAAAATATAAAGATGCGGAAACTATCGATGCGGGAGGCGGCATTGTTGTTCCGGGCTTTATCGATACGCATACACACTCCGCCATGACGCTATTCAGAGGGATGGCTGATGACCTTCCGCTTATGGATTGGCTAAATAACCATATATTTCCAGCCGAATCGAAATTCGTAAATCGCGAATTCGTGAGAGACGGTGCATTAATCGCAGCAGCCGAGATGATACATTCGGGAATCACAACATTCCTCGATATGTACTTTTTCCAAAATGAGGCTGCAAAGGTATTCAAAATGGCGGGAATGCGTGCATTTCTCTCCGAAGGGCTCATCAATTTTCCCACTCCTGACATGAAAAGCCCCATTGACGCATTCGATTATGTGAGTAATTTTATTGAAAATTGGTTGAATGATGACCTCATCTCTCCCGCTGTCGCCGCTCATGCTCCATACACATGCAGCGACGAGTTGCTGGTTAAATCGAGGGAACTCGCCGACAAATACAATATTGTGTTTAACATACACTTATCGGAAACGGAAAATGAAGTAGAAACAATTCTTAAGGAAAAGGGAAAACGCCCAACACACTATCTCAATGAACTCGGTATATTGAAGAAAAAAACCGTTTTGGCACATTGTGTTCATATCAATGAAGAGGAGGCGCAACTAATAAAGGCAAGCGGTGCATCCGTTGCTCATAATCCGCAGAGCAATATGAAGCTTGCCTCCGGAATAGCTCCGATTAATATGTTTAGATCTATGGGAATAAATGTAACCATCGGAACAGACGGTGTTTGCAGTAATAATAATCTCGATATCCTCGAAGAGGGGAGAGAGGCAGCTTTGCTTTCCAAGGTAAACGAGAAGGACCCCACCGTTCTTGATGACGAGTATATACTGAAATGTCTTACCATTAACGGTGCTAAAGCTCT
>QNBC01000181.1 GCA_003641665.1 candidate division TA06 bacterium | reverse complement strand
GGGAAACCGATTAACGGGGTAAAAATAAGAATAAATTGTTTTGATAATAATATAGGAGAAATAGAGGCAAGGTATGATCGTTGCAATGAATCTACATATTCCGACAGATGGTTCAAAACAGGAGATGTTGGTTACATTGATGAGGGGGGAAACATCTGTCTAATGGGAAGAATGAACAATATTCCAAAATATGATAATGGATATATCTATCCTTTTGAGGTGCAGAGGATCGTAGAAAAAAACAGAGAAAATAATACTGTTTTACCATTATATATAAACAACAAACTGGTTATTATCGTTTCTCCGCAAAGCGATAGAGTAAATAGTATTATTAGGAATTTTTTATTGGAAAAAGGGATAAGAGAATTTCACATAATGTCTTTGGATAAAATACCGAGAGATCCGAGACATCATAGCAAAATAGATATGAAAGAGATTAAGAAAAAATTCTCAAACTATTAAATCAGGTAGATAAATTTAAAATTGTATTGTAAATCATGACAAAAATCGGAATAATCAATTTTTACCTCCGAAAAACCCTAAAAAGTGAGGGGAGTAAAATAGCATCACCGAAATATGCTGAAAATATTGCTATACTCGATAAAAGGCCGAAGTAAGCAATGGTAGTTATGTTTGCAAAAACACATATTAAAAAACCGAGGGTAAGGAGTATCGATGTAACCAACATGGGGTGTCTTACCATCTCTTGCGTTGCATTTTTCCTTGCGAATATATAATGAATCGTATCGTCAACAACAACGCCGATTATTATGGGAGTTATGATTACCGTTCCCAAATCGAGAGGGATTTTAAAATATCCCATTGTGCCGAGAACGACAACAATGGGAAGCAAGTTCGGTAATATGGCAAGGATGCCGTTTTTCAATCCGAATATCAGGGTTATAAACAAAAAAATTGTGACTAAGGCAATGGGGAATGATTTGAACTGGCTATTTGTAATGTAGTCAATAATTTTTATATAAAGCGGTATATAACCGGAAACTTCAACAGGTAAATTCGAATATTTGCGGAAAGTCCCGATTACGGAATCCTTTACACTCCCTATCTGTTTGGCACTTAGAATCGGCACATATACGGTAATTCTCAATTTTCTATTTCGAGGATTATAATACTTTAAATTTATTTTGTTTCCGCCGGAAAGGAGTGCAAAAAGCGGGATATTGATATCGTAATATGATAAAGAATTATAACCGTATTTTTCTTTTAGATTATTCCTGAATGAATCTATAGCGATCTTACTGTTCTTATCATTGGGGTTGCCGATTTTTACAAGCAGTTCGAGAGGCAGATAATAACCCAGATTTTTTTCGATCCAGTCCGAATCGGTTTTTACTGTGTTTTTCCCGCGCAGCATGTTAATGGTAAATGTGTCTATGTTTAAATATCGGATTCCATAACCGAAAACAGCTAAAATGAGAAAGAAGATAAATATAACGGAACCGTAATGTTTATCGACAAAATGTGTTTCGAAATCGTGAATTCCATTTAAAATTACAGGAGTTTTCTCGGATTTTTTAATCCTGTCCGAAAAATAAATCATAACAATCAGTGTTGCTAAAAATTCAATCAGAACTCCTATTCCACCGTAAAGCCCGATTTGCCTAACGGCGGTTATTTTTGAAGCAAGAAGGGAGAAAAAACCGATTGCCGTGGTGAGAGAGGTCAGGAAGCATGGAGGGAAAATTTGTGAAAGTGTTGTTATCATATCATTACTATTGCTCGATTTAATACCATAAACGATGTAGATAATATCGGAAATTCCGTAGATCAAAATAAGTACCGGGAGAACGATTGTTATTATGTTTATGTCTTTATCTATTAATGAATAAACTGAAAATAAAATTATTGTTGAAGTGGTTATGGAAAGTAGCGATATGAAAAGGATTCGCCAATCCCGAAGGAAAAGGATGAGAAAGATAAAAATGAAGAGGAAGGAAAACATGATAAATATAAAGCCGTTGTGGCGAGTTGCCTTGTTCAAGCCGTCATATATAACTCCCATACCTGCAAGATGATACTCATAATCGGTTGTCTTAAGAATTCCCGTTATGGAGTCTATTATTCGTTGTCGCGTATCTCCGAAATCGGATTTATTACTCATGGGAATGATAACAAGAGTCTTCAATGAATCGTTGGATATGAGGATATCTCTGAATTCCGTGCTTACGAAGGGTGTTCCGAACCATATAGCATCGCCTGTTCCTTCTATTTTGTTCAATTTGTGCAGTAAGCCCGAAAGCTCCGTTAAATTTTCCGAACTTGTAAAACTGTTTTTTGATTTCAATCCGATTATGATTGTTTCGTCATTTCCGTAATTTTGCAAAAAGTTGTCGTATGATTTTAGAAGAGGGTCGCCCTTCGGGAACCAGATATTAAGACTATTGGAGATTCCTATTTTCAGAAGAAAAGGAATGGTAATTGCCGTGATTATAAGAAATAGTATGAGAAACAGTTTTTTGTTTTGGTATATAAGTTCAACGATTTTTTTCATTTCATAACCTCCAGAATTCTGAGTTTATTGTAAAAGAAACCTCTGTCTTTTGAATGTAAATCGGTTGCAAGTTTGTTCAGAATTTTGAACTTCCTAT